>JAQVVK010000086.1 GCA_028698975.1 Victivallaceae bacterium | reverse complement strand
TGATGACAAATGATTCGCGGGTCTGCCGATATTTTAGGCCGGTTCGCATAGTCGCCTCCGCCGGGTGCGAAAATGCGGAGTTGCTTCTGCATGCCGATACCGTGCAGAGTTTTGTGTCGTCCGATTACGGTTTTTGCACTATCGCGCCGGGCGGCTGGATCGTTTTGGATTACGGCAACGAGTTTTCCGGCGGCGTGCGGCTGGTCAGCGGCGGAACTTCGGCGCAGATCAGACTGCGCTTCGGGGAATCCGTCTCCGAGTGCTGTCACGCCCCGAGCAATGATCACAGTCTGCACGATCTCGCGATCCGGCTGCCGATGTGGGGAGCCAACAGTTTTGGCGATACCGGTTTCAGATTTGTCCGGATTGACGCCGTCGAGCCATTGCAGCTTGCCGCCGTGCCGGCGATCAACCGCATGCGCGAATATCCGCGCTCCGGTGCGTTTATGTGCGGAGACACGCGGCTTAACGCCGTTTACGCCGCCGCCTGCCGCACTATCGATCTATGCGCTCAGGAGTATATGCTTGACGGTGTCAAGCGCGACCGTCTGGTCTGGCAGGGCGACCTTTACCCGGAGCTTCACTCGTGGATGGCTCTTTACGACGATCACTCGATACTGCGCGAGAGTATGGATTTTGTCCGGCTTCACACTCCGGAGGGCGGCTTTATGAATGGCATCAGCAGTTATTCGCTGTGGTGGATAATCTGCCAGCACGACCTTTATTTGCGGAGCGGGGATATTGACGGTCTCGGCAAACAAGCCGACGCCCTGTCGGAGCTGGTTGAGCGCATGTCCGGATATGTCGCCGACGACGGCAGCGAAACACTGCCGGGATTTCGTTTTGTCGATTGGCCGACTTCCCGTGACGACGAGGCGGTCCATGCCGGGCTGCAGGCGTTGATGAGGCTCGCTTTTCACGATGCCGCGTCGCTTTTTGACTGGCTGGGCAACGAGGCCAAAGCCGCGTTTTGCCGCAAGGTTGAAACCAAACTGTGCGCCGCGGCGGTACCGCTCACCCGCCGCAAGACGGCGGCGTCGCTGATGGCTGTTTCCGGTATGATTTCGCCGGAGGAAGTGACCGATAAGGTGCTGCGTAATGAGAGTTTACGCGATTTAAGCACTTTCGGCGGCTGCTATGTGCTCAAGGCCATGGCGATGGCCGGAGCCGAAGCAGACGCGCTGGAGCTGATCCGCCGCTACTGGGGCGGCATGCTTGATCTGGGAGCCACCACGTTTTGGGAAGACTTTGACTTGGCGTGGGCTGATAATGCTTCGCGGATAGACCGGATGCCGGAGGAGGGCAAAGTCGATGTGCATCTGTCACGCGGCCGCTTCTGCTATCAAGGGCTGCGTCACAGTCTGTGCCACGGGTGGGCGAGTGCGCCAGCGTCTTTTCTGCCGGAAACGCTGGCCGGGTTCACTGTTCTTGAGCCGGGGTGCAAGCGGGTCAAACTGGCTCCGCGTCTGGCCGGGCTGGAGTGGTTTTCGTGTCGGATACCAACTCCTTACGGAGCGATCTCGGTGGAAATGTCTCAAAAGAAGGCTCCGCGTATTGAAGCGCCGTCGGAAATCACCGTAATATAAAATAATGACTGATTTATAAATTTTTATAAAATACGGTCTTGTTATTTTGCTTTAATCGGGTTAAATTATTCAGTTGTTATTTTCATATTGATCAAAGCAAAAATGCGATTCGCAGACCAAAAACATATGGGGGATGAATATGTCTGAGAAAATCAAAATTGCAGTTTTAGGGTGTGGCAGCCGTTCTCGCACGGTGGTGGATAACCTGCTTGCGGCGGGTGGAGACATGGTCGATATCTTAGCGATATATGACCCGGATGCCGCGGTAATGGAAACTGCGGCGAAACAGTGGAAAATGCCGGAAGCCAAGCGTTGCACTTCGTTTCAGGAGGCGATCGATTGTCCCGGCGTGAGCTGGGTGATGATTTTTTCGCCCAATGTGCACCATTGCGAGCAGGCGGTGGCCGCTTTTGATGCCGGAAAGCATGTGTTTTCCGAGAAACCGATGGCCACCCGCATCGAAGATTGTCTGGCGATGAATGCGGCGCACCGGCGCAGCGGCAAAATGTTTGCGACCGGGTTCGTGTTGCGTTACTCTCCGATTTACCGCAAGACGCAGGAAATCATTTCCTCCGGCAAGCTGGGCAAGATTATCGCCGTCGAGGGCAACGAAAACATTCCTCCCGAACACGGCGTGTATATTATGTGCAACTGGCGGCGTCATTCGAGCATAGCCGGGCCGCATATTCTGGAAAAATGCTGTCACGATCTTGACTTGATCGAGTGGATCACCAACTCCATTCCGTCGCGAGTTGCGGCCTTCGGCGGCCGCAACCTCTTTCTGCCGGAGAACCGTTTTCTTGAGAAATGGATAAAACGCTCCGACGCCCCCTGCTGGGGTGATCCGCACGCGGCGGAGACGCCGTTTTCCGATGACAGCGATTTGATGGACAACCTGATAAGCATCGCCGAGTTTCGCAACAAGGCGCGCGTCTCGTTCACCTGTACGATGAGCAACGCGATACCGGAGCGCCGTCTCTCGTTTTGCTGTACGCTGGGTACGCTGAAGATGGATCTTTACAGGGGGAGGCTTTCCTGGCGTGTGCTCAGTGATCCTATTGTACACACTTACGATTTCTCGCTTGACGGTCACGGCGGCGGCGACGACTTCATCATGAAGGAACTTTTTGAATCGATGACCTCCGGGAGCGAGCCTAAGTGCGGCGGTCGCGAGGGGTTGCTCAGTGCGGTTTACGCGCTTGCGCTTGATAAGGCGGCGACGACCGGGCAGATTGTCGATCTCGAACCGATCTGGAAAGAGCTTGGGTGCTGACCGATTGACATGACACAAAAACAGGTTGAGAAAACATGACGGTTCGTGCTCAGATATTGGATTTTATTGCAAAGCGTTGGATGGACACGGTACGGGTCAACCGCGACGGCGACGGCGACCGGATCGGGCTGCCGTATCCATATACCGTGCCCTGCGCGAAAGACGGATTTCAAGATCTTTATTACTGGGACACCTACTTTGCCTGTCGCGGCATGGCGATGCAGGGCGAGGTCGGTCAAGTCAAAAACAATCTGTTGGATTTCATTTACGAGATCGACACCTACGGTTTCATCCCGAACGGCAGCCGCGCCTGTTTCCTGAATCGCTCCCAACCGCCGTTTTTCGGCGCGCTGGTCGAATTGGCCGATGCGCTGTTTCCCGATGACGTGGCGTTGCGCCGCAAAATGATTGCCGCATTGGAAAAAGAGCTGGAATTCTGGCGGAAATACCGCCTCGACCATGAGACCGGGTTGTTTCATTACGGGTCGAACGCCGATGAAGCCACGCTGCGCGGATTTTATTCGTGCGCGGTCGAGCGCGGCGGCTACCCGGCCCGACCCGAATCGGAGCAGGCGATGTTTGGTGCATCGCTCGAAATGATTACCGAGGCGGAATCCGGCTGGGATTTTACGCCGCGGTTTGAGCGTCGCAGCCCGGAGTGCGGCGCGGTAGACCTCAACAGTCTGCTATTTCGTTCGTTTGGGGTGCTCGCTTCGTTGTATGACAAAGAACACGACGAGTGCCGCGCCGCCTCTTGGCGGCGGCAGGGCGAAATCACGCAAATGCGTATTGCCGCTCACTGTTTTGACGCCCGACGCGGCTGTTTTAGCGATTATCTGATACCGGAAAAACGCCACACCAAGCCGTTGTCAGCCGCGTCGCTCGTGCCGCTTTGGTGCGGGGTTGCGACGCCGGAGCAGGGGGCGGCGGTGCTTGAATCGATGGAGAAATATCTGGAAAAGGATTTCGGTATTCTCACCTGCGAGGAGAGCGCGGTTTCGCGTTGTCCGATGCAGTGGGCGGCCCCGAACGGCTGGCCGCCGCTTCAATTCATGGCCATTGAGGGATTGGCGCGTTATGGATTTACGGCGGCCGCGCTTCGCGTTGCCGCAAAATACCTTGATGTGGTGGAGCGCAATTTTGCCAAGACCGGCGACCTGTGGGAAAAATATAACGTGATAGATGGTTCGACCAACGTCGGAGAAGAGTACAAAATGCCGGCGATGATGGGGTGGACTGCCGGTACTTATGTTTTTGCGGCGGATTTCGTCGCGCATGGCGGTTTGAATAAATGATAATCAGGCCGGTTCATTCGCTCAACAAGGTTTTTGCCGACGCGGCGACGCTGCCGGAGCCTTTGCCGGGCGATCTGGCGGCTCGCGGCGAACGCTATTCGTTTCAGATCGTGCTTGCGCCGGAACGCGGCGACGAGGCGGGCCGGTATCATGTGTCGGTTGACAGCAGATTGCCGACGCGGGTGCGTTCGGTGGAGTTTGTGCCGGTTTTGCTGGCGGCTGACGATCCCGACGAATTTATTTTGCGCGGCACTGCCGGACTTTACCCCGACCTTTTGCGCGAACTTGAGCCCGGCGCGGTTTTTTGCGTTACGATGAATGTAAAAAAGACGCTGTGGGTGACCGTGGAAATCCCCCCGGGGTCAAAGCCCGGAAGCTATGATATTGAGTTTGAATTTACCCGTTTCAAGTACCCCGACGAGTGGCTGCCTCAACCGTATGGACGGGTGAAGTTCACGCTTGAAGTGCTTGACTTTGAGCTGCCGACATGTGATTTTCGCCGGCTGGAGTGGCTGCACTGCGACTGCCTTGCGGCGGTTTATCACGTCGCCGCGTGGAGCGAAGAACACTGGCGGATCGTGGAGAACTTTATCCGCAACGCCGCGCGGCACGGCGTAAATGTGCTCTACACCCCGCTGTGGACGCCGCCGCTGGATACGGTATTTAACGGCAGTCGCCCGAATTGCCAGTTGCTTGCGATCGATTACGACGCCAAGGCCGACGAATACAAGTTTGATTTCAGCCGGGTGGAGAGATACATCAAATTGGGGCTGGCGTCAGGCATGACGCGGTTTGCCATGAGCCATTTCTTTTCGCAGTGGGGGGCGGAGTTCACTCCGGCGATCGAAGTAATGGTCGACGGGGTCATGGAAAAAAAGTTCGGCTGGCACGTCAAGTCGGATTCCCCTGAATATCGTCATTTTCTCGTTGCTCTGATGCCGAAACTCCTCGCTTTTTTGCGCGGTCTGGGGGTGGAGAAAAAATGCTATTTTTCGGTCTCGGACGAACCCGATGCCGAGAAGCCGGCCGGCTATTGCGCCGCCGCGGAGTTGATGCATTCCCTGCTTGACGGGGCTCCGACGCTGGAGGCTCTTTCCAATTATGATTTTTACCGGCGCGGTCTGGTGTCGATACCGGTGCCATTGTCAACCAAGATTGATGCTTTTCTGGGAAAAACATCGGAAAACTGGAGCTATTATTGCAGCTGTCCCGGCCATTTGGCCTCAAATCGCTTTATTGCCATGCCGTCGCTTCAAACCCGGGTCATGGGGGTGCAGTGGTTCAGATATGACCTGAACGGTTTTTTGCACTGGGGCTACAACTTCTATTACTCGCAGTTGTCGCGCCGGGTGATCGACCCGTATGCGGAAACTGACGCCGGAGGAGCTTTCCCGGCGGGCGATCCATTCATCGTCTATCCGGGAAGGAGCGGCGAGCCGGAGGATTCCATCCGGGGCGAAGTCTTTTTCGACGGCTTGCAGGATATGCGCGCACTGCGGGCCTATGAGCATAAATATGGCCGGGAGGCCGCGTTGTCGGTTATTGGAGCCGAGGTCACCATGACGCAATTCCCCCGCACCGACCGCTGGTTGTGCGATTTGCGGGAGCTGGTTTATCGCAAATTGGCCGGGAGTTGACGGTGGAGCGTTGCTGAACTCATTCAGATGTTTTTCCGCCTTGCCGAGAGATAAAACAGCGGTATGGCGAGCAGCTGCGCGATCACCGAGACCGCGATCATCAGCGGTATCGACCGGTCGTAGAGAATGCCGACCAGCCAGCTCCCCAGAAACCAGAATACGCCGAAGGCACACTCAAATATACCGTACCCGGCGGCTCGATTGGCTTTGGGCACCAGCCCGGCGACCACCGCTTTAAGGATAGACTCCTGCGCCCCCATGCCGATACCCCACAACAATACGCCGAGCACCGTCATACCCGGCGTGTCGCCGCCAAAGATGAACAGTGCGAACCAGGCGGAAACCAAGGTCGATATTATCAACGACCACATGCCGCGCCGGTCGTACAGCCAGCCAAAAAACAGCGCGGCCGCCGCGTCGATCAACATCGCCCCGGCGTAGAGCAGCGGCAGCACATCGGAGGAGACGGTTTGTTTTTTTACGACGTGCATTGCGATCAAGGCGAAGTCGATGAAGCCAAAGGCAAAGACGCCGATCCCGGCAAGATAGAGCAGAAACGGCGCATTCAGGCGGAACGGCTTTATTTCTTTGGGTTCGGGTTCGAATGTTTCGGGGTTGGGGAACTTCTTTTTCGACCAGAAAAGCATTATGATGGTCAGTATGGCCGGAATACCCAAAACTGCGAAGCAGACCGAATATATCTCCCGGGTCGAACCGTCGGTCTTAAACAACATGATGATGTACAAAATGACCGGCCCCAGAAATGCGCCGATCTGGTCGAGCGCCTCTTGAATGGCGAAACTTTTGCCCGCGCCCTGCTGCGTGGCGGCAAAGGATAAGATGGTGTCTTTCGCCGGTTTGCGAATGGCTTTGCCGAGCCGCTCGGCGACCAGCAGACCGCAGGCCATGATCCAGCCGTTGTCGCCGACCAGAGCCAAAGCCGGAATCGCCAGCACATCGACGCAATACCCGATGATCGTGATCGGCCAGTATTGCTTTGTCCGGTCGGTCAACTGGCCAAAGAGAAGCCGGAGCGAGTAGCCGATAAGTTCGCCGAGACCGGAAATAAACCCGATGGTTGCGGCGGAAGCCCCCAGCAGCGCGAGATATGCCCCGCGGATACTGGCCGCGCCCTCGTGCGTCATGT
Source organism: Victivallaceae bacterium (assembly GCA_028698975.1). Lineage (GTDB taxonomy): Bacteria > Verrucomicrobiota > Lentisphaeria > Victivallales > Victivallaceae > Victivallis. The sequence continues at coordinate 1,915 of JAQVVK010000086.1, read as the reverse complement.
CCGAAAGCAGACTTACGACCCCCAGCATCAGTATAAACACCATCGCGGGCGGCAGAGCTTTGTTTTTCCACGTCAGTTTCATAGCCGGTTTTCCGTTTTGGTAATATACCATGGATTAGCGTAAAATGCGAGTATCGGCGGATCAAAAAAAAAAGCGCGAAGATTTTAGCCTGTCTCCGCGCTTTCACAATCTGGATTCTTCGGTCATGCCGAAGCTGAAAAAACACTGATCTGGTTCAGGCGCGATCCTCCATCATATCATGAAGCCGCTTCAATGCCTGATTTTGGATTTGACGCACCCGCTCATTGGTGCAGTCGATCTTGCGACCGACTTCATCCAGCGTGCGTACCGGTTCGCCGTCGAGACCAAAACGCAGCCGCAAGACCTGCCTTTCGCGCTCCGGAAGCATGTCGAGCAAAAAAAGAAGTTGTTCAATGTCCTCGACCGCCACCATCTCCTGATCCGGAGCGTCGGCGGTGTCGTCAGACAGAAAATCGATGAACTCGCTTCCCTCGTCTCCCATGGTGCCGACCAGCGCATTGAGCGATTGCATCTGAAGATCGCGACTGTTGCGCAGCCGCTTGATCGTTGCTATCGGCAGCGCGGCGGCCATTGCCAACTCGTCGTCGGTCGGCTCGCGCCCGAATTCCTCGGTGAATTTCCGCGTGACGCGACGTATTTTGCGTTGATTGAGCTGGGTGCCGATCGGCACCCGCACCGCGTCGCGCTGTTCGGCAATGGCTTGGCGGATCGCCTGTTTGATCCACCAAGCGCTGTAGGTGCTGAACCGGGTCCCTTTGGCGGGGTCGAAACGCCGGGCGGCCGTAATCAGACCACGGTTTCCCTCCGACACCAAATCATCCCACGGCAACCCCCGGCCCAGAAAATCATTGGCGATTTTGAGCACCAGACGCATGTTGGATTCGATCAACGCTTCGACCGGGTCCACCTTGATCTCCGGTTTCGTCGGGTTTACACGACCGACTCCGCCCGGTATTGGTTTTGACACCATAGCTCCGGCCCCCACGGTTAAAACAGCGGTTTCTTCCATGGCTTCTCCTCCTCTTTGGTTGTGCCGACGCGCAGCGCAAGGTTGCCGGACCGGTGGAAATCAGGCCCTCTAATTCCTGAAATCCTGCCTTATGCCGGAAACCGACACCGCGTGTCAGATTTGATCGAGCGTCTTCTTGTACTCCTCAAGAAGTTTCTCGACGGTGACGACATATTCGCCATCCCGACCGGTGATCTCCAGCACCGGATCGGAAATAACTTCGCCAACCCTTGCAAAAACCGTTCCTGCCAGCGCAGACTCGAACGCGGCGGCCTTCTCCGGGGCCACCGTGGCGATAAAACGGCTGTTTGATTCTGAGAAAAGAAGTTCAATATCGGATTTGCAGTTTTCCTGCGGAAGTTTGCCGAGATCGATCTTAAGCCCCAATCTCCCGGCCATGGCTACCCGGGCGAAACCCACGCCGAGGCCGCCGAGGGCAGGGGTGTGAAGCGAGTTGACCAGTTCGGCTCCGGTTGCGGCGGAAACCGCGCTGTACAACCGCTTGGCCGCCTCGGCATCCACCTTGGGCACATTGTTGCCGACCGCGTCGAGCATGGCAAAATATTCGCTGCCGCCCAACTCCGGCTTGGTCACGCCGAGCACATAGACATAATCACCCGCGTTTTTGGCGTCGAGCGTGACCGATTTGGTCACGTCATCCATCTTGGCGATCATGCTGAAGAGCAGCGACGGCGGAATCGAGATTTTGCGTCCGCCGCGGGTGCTGTCGTTTTTCATCGAGTCCTTGCCCGAAATACAGGGCACCATAAAGGCCTGCGTATAATCGGACAACGCCATATTGGCGCGCACCAGCTGGGCGAGCTTGTATTCGCCGTCGGGAGTCTTTGCGCTCTTGACCGGGT
>JAQVVK010000085.1 GCA_028698975.1 Victivallaceae bacterium | reverse complement strand
GTACCTGCCCCAACTGCCGCACCGCCAAGCAGTTCCTTGACAAGGCCGGCATTGATTATCAGGTGATACTGGCCGATCAGGACCCGGAGGCGGCGCGCAAATACGACATCAACCACGCGCCGACGCTGGTTGTCACCGATGGAAGCGGTATGGAGAAATTCGAAAACGTTTCGAATATCCGCCACTACATCGAAAACCGCTAAGAGCAAGACAAGACAAACGCCGGAGTGGTCACTTGACCACTCCGGCGTTTGTTCTTTGTCAAGATTTGATTGAATTACGCGTAAATCAATCAAATCAAAGAATATATGTTTTTATTCCCACTCAATGGTGGCCGGTCCCTTGGGACTTAAATCATAAAGCACCCGGCAAACCCCGGGAACTTCGGACAGGATGCGGTCGGTTATCTTCTTGAGCACCGCCCAGTCGATTTCCGGCACGGTCGCAGTCATCGCGTCGACCGTATTCACCGCACGGATTACCACCGGCCAGTCAAACAACCGTTTGCCGTCACGCACCCCGGTGGAGCGGTAATCAGGCACAACCGTAAAGAACTGCCACACCTTGCCGGTCAACCCGGCGCGGTCAAACTCCTCGCGCAAGATCGCATCCGACTCGCGCAGCGCGGCCAGCCGGTCGCGGGTGATCGCTCCGGTGCAGCGCACGCCAAGTCCGGGGCCGGGGAACGGTTGACGGTTGACCATGCCGTCAGGCAATCCCAGCGCGGCTCCCACCACGCGGACTTCATCCTTAAACAGCAGCTTTACCGGCTCGACCAATTCAAAATGCAGATCGTCCGGGAGTCCGCCGACGTTGTGGTGCGCTTTGACGCCTTTGCTTTCGATGATGTCCGGGTATATGGTGCCCTGAGCCAAAAAGTCGACGTCGGTCAATTTGCGGGCCTCCTCCTCGAACACCCGTATGAATTCACCGCCGATGACTTTGCGCTTGGCTTCCGGGTCGGCCACGCCGGCCAGCTTGTCAAGGAAGCGATCGGACGCATCAATATAGACCAGATTGGCGTCAAGCTGGTTACGAAAGATCTCGACCACCTGTTCGCTCTCTCCCTTGCGCATCAGACCGTGATTGACATGTACGCAGATCAACTGCCGGCCGATCGCCTTGACCAGCAAGGCGGCGACCACCGAGCTATCGACTCCGCCCGACAAAGCCAGCAGCACTTTGCGGGAACCCACCTGTTTTCTGACCTCGGCGATCTGCCCGGCAATAAACTTATCGGCCAATTCGCGGGTGGTAATGCGAACCATGTCTTCCGGTCTTTTGTTGGGATTCATCTTTTTTCCTGTCTGTATGATTTGATGATTGCGGCGTCATAACGCCATTTTCGATTGAACAATATTGTATATCACCAACCATGATTTTGCAAGCGAACGCAAGAGTAATTGACGTTTTTTTCTGTTCAAATCTCTTTTGAATTGAAAAAACAGGCTAAAAGATTACATTATATAAAACACATGGGAGCATTTATGAAGTCGGTTATACAAAATTGGTTGTTATCGCTTTCACCAACTTCGCAGCGCATGGTGCTGCTCGGCATTATTTATGTCGGATTCGTGAGTCTCGGCCTGCCGGACACCATCCTCGGCGTGACTTGGGACCCGATACACCGCGAATTTTGCCTGCCGATCCAGTATGCCGGCATTATTACCGTACTGCTCACTATCTGCTCGGCCATCTCCGCCTTTTTAAGCGGAGCGATCCTGCGCCGCACCGGCACCGGTAAACTGCTAATGGTCTGCGGATTCGTCACCGGCGGAGCCATGCTTGGCACCGCGTTCAGCCCCGCATGGTGGGGGATTTTATGCTTTGCCATACCGCTCGGTTTCGGACAGGGAGCCGTCGATACCGGCATGAATTTCTATGTGGCTAAACACTACACCAGCCGTGATATGAGCTGGCTTCACTGTTGCTGGGGCATCGGTGCAAGCGGCGCGCCGATGCTGGCGACCGCGCTGCTCGACGGCGGCTTCTCGTGGCGTTGGGGATATGGGGTTATTGCGGCAATACAACTCGCGCTTGCGGTGATTTTTCTATTTACGCTCGGCTTGTGGCGCGAACAAAACAATTCAGCACCCGACGATCAAGCCAGCCCCAAACTGGCCGGCCGGGTAACCCGCGACCTCCGCTTTTTCGGCTGCCCGATCATGATGTTTCTTTACTGCGGCATCGAGTTCTCCATGGGGTTGTGGTGTTTTGCTTTTTTGACCGAATGCCGCGGCTTTTCCAATACCGCGGCCGGATATGCGGTGGCCGGTTACTGGGGCATGCTGACACTCGGAAGGTTTCTCATCGGTTTTGCCGCCAATCGCATTGGCAACACCACGCTGATCCGCTTCAGCATGATTACGGCAACGGCGGGAGCTTTACTGCTGATGATCCCCGGCCCCACGGTCATGATGCTTGCGGCCGTCGGATTGACCGGATTCGCCTTTGCGTCGTTTTACCCGTCGATGATGCACGCAGCGCCGGAAAGGTTTGACGACGCCACCGCCGCAACGGTAATCGGTTACCAGGGCGGCGCGGGAATGCTGGGCGGCGCATTGATCCCGGCGGCATTCGGCGCAGTTGCCGGCCGGATCGGGTTCGGGCTGCTGCCGATATTCATCGCTGTCGTCGCCATATTGATCTTTGCCATGCAGTTCAAAATAGACGGTATCGTCCGCCCCAGGAGTTAAGATCAGCGCACCGCCAGCGCGGGGTGCATCCAGCGAACCAGCCCCGGAGCCAACTCCGGATGCCAGTCAAAACGATACCGATCGTGATCGCAATCAAAGAAACGCCAGCCGTCCTTTCGGGGTTCCGCGCGCAAGATGGCGATTTCTCCGTCACGCAAAGCCAGCAATACCACGCCGGCCTTGACAGCGTAGGCGGCTCCGTCCACCACCACCATCGGGTGAAGCGGGTCTGAGTCGTTGCAAAAGGCGCATACGGAGGAGCTTCCATCAAACAACAACCGCCCGGATTCATGACGGGCGGCGAAGTGTTCTATGCTCTCCAATGCCGGTTCATAGCTGTGCAGATTGACAAATTCGCACACCGGAATGGATGGTGACGGGTTCTCCCCCGCCACGGCGACCCGCCCGCTTCGCGCCGCACCGCCGTCACTCCACATCAACCGGGCGTTAAAAAGGTCCGAGTAGAATCCATCAAGCTCGTCTCCTGCGAAATCCAAGAATTTGACAATGCGCTCAAGCTGATGCGGATTGAAACAGGCCCGCCCCTTTTTGAACTGAGAAACCGCCGGCGGCGTGATATTCAACACCCGCGCCAGATCGCACTGGGTACGACCGGTGCGCCGCAAGCACGCCTCGATACGCGGCCAACCATTGACATGCGGCGAAGCCATTTCCCCCTCCCCTGTTTAATAACATACTTAACTATATTACACTATATCGCAATTTGCGCCAAGTTCAAGTAACTTTTTTTGAAAAAAATGATATTTATTACTTGAAATTAACAAAACGATTAATATATTATAAAAACAATAACACGAAACAACAATTCAAAGCAGGAGGGCATTATGAAAATCGGAACTTGACACAACCAATCTTCTCTTTTTTTGCCGAGTTAATTAACAAAACGATTAATTTTTGGAGTTTACAATGGAATGTTACGGTCACTCTTTTGATCGCCGCCCGGAGTGTGTCTCCTGCAAACTGCGCAAATATTGCGCCGAGGCCGCCGATCCGCCCCTGTTCGCGGATCAGTCTCCGCCGCCGGAGCTGCTGGAAAAAATTACGCAAGAAAATTCGCATGGCGTCGCCAACCGCCTGCAACGCGCCGAACGCGACCGCCGGTACACCCGGGCCGATCTCATCGAAGTCATTGGCTTCATGGCGGCTCTCGACCTCAAGGTGCTTGACATCATTGCCGAAAAAATCGATCACCCCGAACTTCATTTAAGTGAGATCGCGGTACGCGGCAAAGTGTCGCGTCAGGCCGTGCACCGGCTGGTGACGCAACGGCTGAGCCGCATACCCGAACTCGAAACCGTCATAACTTACAACCGTCACCGCAACACGTTTTCCAAAGATAAAACCTTTATGGAGGAAGTATGTCAGATCAGACGCCGGATACGCTCAACCCGATCGAACTCGCCAAAGCAAAACTCGAACTTCTTGAGGAGATTGAATTGCTCGATTCGGAATACGAACTCATCACCAACGAATATACTCAAAGGAAGCGCCATTTTGAAGAACGCCTGACCCGGCTTGGTGCCTGACAGATCACATCAATACGCAAACGGCAGTCCGGCGGGAGTGAAGTTCGCCAACTCCTCCGGACTGTAAAAAACCTTCATTAGAAACAATCCGTTGGGCGGGGCGGTTTCCGGCGCGGCACTGCGGTCTTTGGCTTCAAGTATCCGCTTGACCGCATCGGGCGACAATTTGCCGTGACCGGCCGCCTCCAACGTGCCCATGAAACAGCGTATCATCTTATAGAGGAAGCCGTTGCCGATAAATGTAACACAGCAGAACTTCCCGACGGTGTGCACCTCAATGCGATAGATGGTGCGCACCGCCTCGTCGATCATGCTGCGCTCGACCACAAAACTGGAAAAGTCATGAGTGCCCACCAGTACCTGTGCCGCCGCCCGGATGAGTTCCGGGTTCATCGCGTGTATCGGTTTCCAAGTGTAGCGGCAGCAAAAAGGCGACTCCTCACCCATATTGAGCACATAGGTGTACGCCTTGCCCAACGTGTCGTAACGGGCGTGAAAACCCAGCGGAACTTCGCGTACCGTATGAATTTTGATGTCGCATGGCAACTGGCGGTTGACCGCCTTAAGCAGTTTCTCCGCCGGGATCGACGGCCGCACCGGTTCCAAAAAACTGGCGGCAAAGTTCTGCGCATGCACCCCGGCGTCGGTGCGGCTGCTGCCGATAAGATGGATCGGAAGCCCGGCGTACATCTTGGTGAGAATCCGCTGCAACACCTCCTGCACCGATGGCGAGTGAGGCTGTATCTGCCAACCTCTGTAGGCGGTGCCGTCGTAGGCGATCTCCAAGAGATAACGCCGTGCCGGTTCATACGAGGTGTGTTCCAAACCATGATCCATTATATCACAAACTCCTCGGCAATGTCGTTCCAAAACAATAAACCCTTTTCGGTCAAGCGGATGCCTCCGCCGGAAAAATCCCAGAAATCACTTCGCGTATTGTGATCCGCAGCTCGCGCCCGGCGCATACGCTCCTCCCACGGGTCATGCGCCGGAAGCCGCTCCCACAAATCCTGCGACCAACCGTCAGCCGTGCGCAGATTCACCGCAAATATCTCATCAAGCCGCCGCTCCCACGGCAACTCGTCAAGTTCAGGATATGCATCGGCAAGCCATGCCTCCACCGACGCCGGTTCGATTTGACGGCGTACTCCATCAAATCCCGCCGCCGCCACGCCGAAACCGGCCAGCCGACCGCCGCGCCACACATCAAGATTGTGGCGACACTCACCGCCGGGACGGGCGTAATTGGATATTTCGTACCGCCGCATCCCGCCTGCCGCCAAACACTCGGCGGCGTCGCGCCACATCAAATCGGCTTCGTCGTCGCATGGAGCAAGCGAACCGGCCAGCCGCGCCCCCTCCTCGGCGGTAAGATTATAACATGACACATGATCGCAACCGGTCGCCACCGCCCGTTCAAGGTCGGTGCGCCAATCGGCCCGGCTTTGCCCCGGAACCGCATAAATAAGGTCGCAATTCCAATGCCAAAACCCGGCTCCGGCCACCAAATCCATCGCCCGCTCCAGAGCGGTCTGAGTGCAGGTGCGTCCTAAAAGTTCACGGCGCGACGGGTCAAACGACTGCACTCCGACGCTGATTCTGGTAATATAGTGGCGCAAAACCGCCACCTTGTCGGCATCGAGAGTTTCCGGGTTGGCCTCAACCGAGAATTCAACCGGCTCGAAACGCTTCAACCCGGCCAGCAACCGCTCCAGCCAATCCGGGGTAAGCAAAGTCGGCGTGCCACCTCCAACGTAAACAGTGGAAATCGCTTCCGGCGGCTCGTATGCCTTCAATTCGTCAAGCAGCTTTGCCATATACCGTTTTATAAGCTCATCAGATGGCGACGGCAGCGAATAAAATGCACAGTAGCCGCACTTTGACCAGCAAAACGGTATATGGACGTATAAATTCATGCCAATTCTTTTAGGGCGGCCAAACTCCACTCGACCAAATAACGCACACCGTACGGCAAACTTGCGTCATTAAAATCAAAGTAACAGTTATGCAGCTCGCCATTGCGCGGAGCCACCCCGACTTTAACATAGACTCCGGGAATGTATTGCAAATAGGACCCGAAATCCTCGGCTCCCATCGACGAACGGCTCAACTCCACCAGATGCCCCGCGCCAAATGCGCGGCGAATAACCTCCCGGGAAATGTCGGTCACGCTCGGATCGTTGAGTACAACATGGTAGGCAGCATCGTAAACAAGATCATAGGTTGTACCGTAAGCCGCCGAAAATTCCTCCAGAAGAGCACGGAATTTCATCTCGACGATCCGCTCCATTTCCCCGGAAAGCGTACGGCAGGTGCCGGAGATCTTTACTTCATCCGGAATGACGTTGCTCATTTCTCCGCCTTTTATCGTACAGGTGGTCACCACCACCTGATCGTTGCTCAACGGGAAATTCGCACGCAGTTTAAGCACAAACTCCGCCGCCGCCAAGATGGGGTCAATCGCAAGATGCGGGCGGCTGCTGTGCCCACCCTTGCCCTTTATCGTAATATAAAAGTGTGCGCTTGAAGCCATTATTGCACCGTTGCGCAGCCCGAACGAACCCACCGAAAGCGACACATCTCCGTGCAACGCGGTGATCATGGCCGGTTTCGGCACTCGCTCCAACACCCCGGCCGCCACCAGCTGGCGCGCCATTGCCTTGCCCTCCTCGCCCGGTTGCCAAATCAACCGCACCGTGCCGCCGAACTCTTTGCGGCGCCGCCAAAGCTCCGCCGCCGCCCCCATCAGCATGGCGGTGTGGCCGTCATGACCGCAGGCGTGCATAAAGCCCTTATGGCGCGAAGCATAGGCCAATCCTGTCTTTTCTTCTATGGCCAGAGCGTCGATGTCGGCGCGCAGCGCGACGCAAGGACCGGGCCCGGCTTCTCCGGAGATGTCCGCAACCACATCGGTGCCGATCAATGGTGCAAACGGCGTAATGCCAAGCCCGACAAGTTTTTCCCGGATCAGCTTTGAGGTTTCAAATTCTTCTCCGGCCGGTTCCGGTATGGTGTGAAGTTGACGTCGAAAAGCGGTCACATCGTCGATAGCAACATCATTCGGCATTGATTACAACTCCCTGTAGACAAAATTACCGTCCACCATGGTTGCCTTGACCCGCCCGGTAACTTCACAACCGTCAAACGGGGTATTGCGCGACTGCGAATAAAACTTGTTTTTGTCAATCGTCCAGCATTCGGCGGGATCGATCACCGTGATGTCGGCCGGGTTGCCCTCGGCCAGCGAATAATCTTTCATGCCAAGCACTTCCGCCGGCCCGGCGGTGAAAAGCCGGATCAACCTTGCCAAGTCGATCACACCCTTGCCGCACAATTCGTTGTGAACCACCGCAAAGGCGGTCTCCAGCCCGACAATGCCAAACGGCGCGTTGTCAAACTCAACCATTTTGGCCGTTGACGTGTGCGGCGCGTGATCGGTGGCTATGACCGTTATCACCCCGTCGGCAACCCCCGAAATCAACGCCTGCCGGTCGGCTTCCGAGCGCAGCGGCGGATTCATTTTATAGTTGGTGTCATATTTCTTGACGTTTTCATCGGTCAACGTCAAATGATGCGGAGTGGCTTCGCCGGTAACCGGCACCCCCTCCACGCGGGCGCGACGCAACAATGCGACGCTCTCCTTGACGCTCACATGCTGCATGTGAATACGCCAGCCGATATTGCGGGCTAAAATTATGTTTCGCGCGATCATCAGCTCCTCGGACGCCTCCGAAATGCCGCGCATGCCAAGCAGCACCGACCACAATCCCTCGTGCATAACGCCATCAGCCGCCAGATTGCTGTCTTCACAATGATCCAAAATCGGCAATTCAAAGCTCTTGGCATACTCGACCACATGACGCATCAGGGCGTGATCCTGTATGCAGTGGCCGTCGTCACTCAAAGCGACAACTCCGGCCGCTTTAAGCGAACCGATACCGGACATTTCCGCCCCGGCATAATTTTTGGTCATGCAGCCGCAAGGCAGCACCTTGACCACGCCGTCACGGGCGGCGATCTTTTTAAGCAGTTCGATCGCACCGGCGTTGTCGGCGGCCGGGTTGGTGTTGGGCATGGCGACGATCGAGGTGAACCCGCCCGCCGCCGCCGCCCGGGTGCCGGAACCTACGGTTTCGGCCACCGTATTGCCCGGCTGACGCAAATGCACATGCAAATCAATGAATCCCGGAGAAATCGTTTTACCGGCAAGATCGACCGTTTCGCCGCCCTTTATTGATGCCGGGTTGACGATCACACCGTCGGCCACGCCAATGTCGCCAACCGCGTCGATACCGCGCACCGGGTCGATGACCCGCGCACCCTTAAGAATGAATTTACCGCCCATGTTTTACACACCCCGCAACTAAAAAGAGTACCGCCATACGCACGGCAAGCCCGTTGGTCACCTGCTCAAGAATCACCGAGTTCGGCCCGTCGGCCACCTCGCTGGACAGCTCAATATCACGATTGATCGGGCCGGGATGCATAATAAGCGCATCCGGCTTGACCCACTTCATGGTATCACGGTTGATACCGAAAAAGCGGGCGTATTCGCCGACACTTGGAAAGAATCCGGCCGTCTGCCGCTCGTGCTGTATACGCAGCAGATTGACCACGTCAGCCCCCTGAATCGCGTCCCGCAGATTGTGACACACTTTCACGCCGAGCGTTTCAAACTCGCGCGGCACCAGCGTTGACGGCCCGGCCAGAGTTATATCGGCTCCCAGCTTTTTCAATCCCCAGAGGTTG
>JAQVVK010000084.1 GCA_028698975.1 Victivallaceae bacterium | reverse complement strand
CTCATACCGGCCGCGATCAGGGCGATGATCGCCACCGAAGGGGTGATCGCACCCAAGGCGGCGGCCAGCGCGCCGACGACTCCGGCAATCCGCCAGCCTATGCAGACGGCCGAATTGCAGGCAATTATGCCCGGCACCGTCTGGGTCACCGTGATGACATCAAGCATTTCGTCGTCGGTAATCCAGCGGCGGCGGGTGACAAATTCCTCCTGCGCGGCGGCGATAATGGCATAGCCGCCTCCGACCACCAGCAACGCGATCTTGAAAAAGGTCACATACAGTGTGGCGGCGCGGCGCAGACGGTCGAAATTTATAAAGCAGAAAAACTTCTTCATCTTATAAACAACCTGGGCTGATGCGGCGGTAGCGGCGGCCTCGGCGGTAGCGGCGGCCTCGGCGGCTGCGGCGGACGGGGCGGTTGCGGCGGCCTCGGCGGGCGGTTGCGCTGAATATAATAATATCCTCCCCACGGCCAGCCGCCGCCGTAATAACTCCCGCCGAATGAAACATTGGGGTCGCCGGTCGAAGTGTTTTCCCCGCTATTGCCGGACGCGGGTTTGTCGGCCGTTTTTTGCGGCGTTGAGTTGGCGGCGGAGCGGCTTGGCGTGGCGACTCCGTCCAGCCCGGAACAGGTTCTCACCAAATGCACGACATTCTTGGCCGAAGTACAATATACCGGCAGTTTGTTGCCGCCGAAACTGCTTTTTTCAAGTCCGGCCGGGTAGGCAAATCCGCTCCAGCTTTCCCCCTCGCCCAGCATAAGCCCGGAAATATAGATCAACCCCTGAAGCGGCGTCTGATCGCTCTGATCGAGCTTGACCCGGACGATGGAACCGGCCGAACTTGGCTCCACCCCCTCCAGCGTCAGCGAACGGCGGCGCGCATTGGCGGCGGTGAGCAATTCATCGTCCGACACCGCGTCTCCGCTGCGTAAACCAGCTTCGACGCTGCGCACCACCCGATCCACCCGGGCGGCTTCCTCCTCGGCAGCTTCGGCGGCGGAGGCGTCGGCCGCCGCCTTGCGGCGCGCCTCCTCAGCCTCGGTCTTGCGGCGGGCGATGGTTTCCTCAGCGGCGGCGGGGTCGTAACCGAGCGCGGCGCGGTCGGATTCGGCAATATCGGTAAAAGGCACGGTGCGCAGGACTTCGCGTCCGGCTCCGTCGCGGTAGCTGATGGTGATTTCCAGCGGGTTGCGGTTTTCCACCGTAACGTTGCGATAAACGACGCCGGAGACCGTCGGCACATCAAGTGCCGCCGTCATCCACGCCGCCGCCGTCATGGTCAAAATTGTGAGAAAAAATTTCATGCGCCGGCCCTCCGTCTTAAAATACGCCGCGGCGGCCCTTATTTCAAGAAAAAGCGGTGAAATGCGGCGACAATTCTTGAAAAACGCCGGTTAACGGCTTATGGTGTAACCATGCCGCATATATTATAATGCGGAAATACAACCGGGAGATGTGATATGAAGAAATTCTTTGGTTTGCTGGCCATGCTGCTGGCAGGTTCGTCACTCTTGGCCGCCGGAGCTCAAAAAGGCGGGTGGTTCACCGATCACGACAAGGCGATGGCGGCGGCCAAAACCGAGAACCGCCCGGTGCTTATACTGTTTACCGGCTCCGACTGGTGCCCGTATTGCATCAAACTGGAAAAGGAAACCTTGTCCGGACGCGACTTCAAACACTTCGCCAAAGATAATCTGGTGCTGCTCAAGCTCGACTTTCCCCGCAACGGCAAGGTTTCGGCGGCCCAGCGGAAGCTGGCGCGCGAATTCAAGGCCAACGGTTATCCGACCACGGTCATCGTTTCGCCCGACGGCAAGGAGTTGGGGCGCATGGGCGGTTATCTGCCGGCGTCCTCCTATATGAGCGAACTCAAGAACGCCGTCAAAAAACACACGGCGGAGAAGTAATCCATGCTTCGCGTCCTCCTGCTGGCGGCGGCGATCGGACTCGCCGCCGCAGTTTCTCCGGCGACGGAACCGTTTGAGTGGAGTATTTCCGGTAAAGAGAATATCGCCACGGTCGCGGTGCAAGTCGCGCCCGACTACTATTTAAGTTTGGATTCGCTCGAAATCGCCGTGCAGGGAGCCGACGGCAAAGCCGCCGTGCCGGAGCCGGAAACGGCGGATCGTCTTTTTAACGCCGAATTTTCACAGCGCAAAATCGGCGCCGGCCGCCACCAGTGGAATTTTCGCGGCCTCGCGCCATTCACCGCCAACGTGTCGTGGCAGGGGTGCCGCGAGGCGGCAGCCGGGCAACCGGCCCTCTGCCTTGCCCCCGACTCGGTGACGCTGGGCGGCAAAACGCCGCTGACCGCCATCGAAACAAGGGTCGAAGATGCCGATCTTGCATTTAACCCGGGCCGGCTTCGCGCCAAGCGCGAGGGATTGATGAATGCCAACCAATTCGTCGCTTTTTTGCGCTCCGCCGACCACCCCGCCTCCGATGCCGGAACTTCGCCATTGGCCGGCCGTGGAGCCTTGGCCATAATTTTGCTTGCGATCGCCGGAGGAGCCGCGCTGAACCTCACGCCATGCGTACTTCCCATGATACCGGTAAACCTCGCCATTATCGGAGCCGACGGCAACAAGGGTCGCCGCACCGGTCTGCGGCGCGGTCTGCTTTACGGCGGCGGCATGGCGGCGGCCTACGGGGTGCTCGGGCTGCTGGCGGTTTTCGCCGGGGTGCGTTTCGGCCAACTCAATTCGATGCCGTGGTTTAATTTCGCGGTAGCGGCGGTCTTTCTGGTGCTGGCTCTCGGCATGTTCGGGTGGTTCAACCTCGACTTCAGCCGCTGGAAATCGATACGCGCCTCCCGGCTTCCCGGCGGACCAGACGCGGCCGCACTGCTGGCCGGGGCGTTGGCCGCGCTGCTGGCCGGGGCCTGCGTCGCGCCGGTGGTCATAAGCGTGCTCTTGCTGGCCGCCCAGCTTTACAATGACGGGATTCACATCGCCGCGGCTCTGCCGTTTCTGCTCGGAGTCGGCATGGCGCTGCCGTGGATCCTGGCCGGGGCGGGGCTGGATGTGCTGCCGAAACCGGGCCGATTTATGAACGCCGTCAAGAATTTATTCGGGGTGTTGATTCTTGTCATGGCCGGTTATTACGGCTGGCTCGGCTGGTCGCTTCTGCCCGGCCGGTTTTCGCCGGAAGCCGAACTCGCCCGGCTCTCGGCCGGGGTCGCATCGGCACGCGAGAGCGGCAAACCGGTGCTGGTCGATTTCTGGGCGACGTGGTGCAAAAACTGCACGGCCATGGAGCAGGTCATGCGCGATCCGGCGGTCAAAACCGAACTCGATCGCTTTGAAGTGGTGAAGTTTCAGGCCGAAAAACCGGGCGATCCCGCCGTCGCCGCCTTGCTTGACCGGTGGAAGATCGGGGGGTTGCCGGCTTTTGTCATACTCGACGTCGGAGGCATTTAAGCAAAACCATGACGCTTTATTTGTCGAAAACCATTTGACAAATACGGTATTGTCATGCTAAAGTAATTATATGCATACGCCTGCACGCGGGTGCGCGCGGGCGTTTATGTGCTGAGGTATCTTATTTGTCCGGAGTCATTACATGTCCAAGCTGCTTATAGTTGAGTCGCCCACCAAAGCCCGCACCATCGGCCGGATGCTGGGCAAAGATTACCGCATCATCGCTTCAATGGGGCATATCCGCGACCTGCCCGAACGCGAACTCGGGGTCGATATCGAACACAATTTTGCGCCGGTCTATGTCGATACGCCGCGCTCCCGCCCGGTGGTCAAGGAGTTGAAATCCGCCGCCAAGGAAGCCGACGAGATATTTCTCGCCCCCGACCCCGACCGCGAGGGAGAAGCCATTGCGTGGCATCTGGCCGAAGTGCTTAAAAAAGGCGTCAAGGCTCCGTTTCACCGGGTGACGTTTCACGAGATCACCCGTTCGGCGATCGAGGAAGCCATGCGTCATCAGGGCGAGATCGATATGAATCTGGTCGACGCCCAGCAGGCGCGCCGGGTGCTCGACCGCATTGTCGGTTATCAGGTCAGTCCGCTGCTGTGGTCGCGCATCGAAAAGGGCAGCAGCGCGGGACGGGTGCAGTCGGTGGCTTTGCGGCTCATCGTCGAGCGCGAACGCGCCATATCTGGCTTCACCCCCGAGGAATACTGGGTGTTTGAGTAGATTTTCCGCACCGCGTCGGGCCGGGTTTTCACGGCTCGGCTGTTTAAGATCGACGGCGCGGATTTCAAGGTGTCCAATACACTTGACGCGCAAAAACTGCTCGACGCGGTACAATCCGGCTCCACTCCGGTGGTCAACTCGCTCACCCGTGCCGAACGCCGCCGCCATGCGCCGCCGCCGTTTACGACCAGTACGCTCCAGCAGACCGCCAACACGGTGCTGCATTACTCGGCCACCAACACCATGCGCTTCGCCCAGCAGCTTTACGAGGGCATCGAGCTTGGCGCGGGCGGGGCGGTCGGTCTGATAACCTATATGCGTACCGACTCGGTGACCATTGCACGCGAGGCGCAGATCGCGGCGGCCGACTTCATCGGCCGCACTTACGGGCCGGAATATGTACCATCCAAGCCCAACTTTTTCAAGAACAAGGCCGCCGCGCAGGAGGCGCACGAGGCGATCCGCCCCACCGACGTCAACCGCACGCCGGAGTCGGTCGCGCCGTTTCTCGACCCCAGCCAACTGAAACTTTACACCCTGATCTGGCGGCGGTTCACCGCCAGCCAGATGACGCCGGCGGTCTCCAATCTGACCACGGCCGACGTCGGCATCGACGGGGCGGACGGGAGCAAATATACGTTTCGCGCCACGGCATCGACGCCGGTATTTCCGGGATTCAGCCGGGTGTTTGAGGACTCCCCCAAGAAGCAGGACGAAGCCAACGCCGCCGAAGCACTCGGCGCGTTAGCCGAAAAAGAACTCCTTGCCATCGCCGACCGCAAGAGCGAGCAGAAATTCACCGAGCCGCCGCCGCGTTACTCGGAAGCGTCGCTGATTAAAGAACTTGAGGAAAACGGCATCGGCCGCCCCTCGACGTATGCATCGATCATCAAGACGGTGCAGGATCGCGACTACGTCACCCGCGATCAGGGTAAACTTGTACCGACCGAGCTGGGCTGCAAAGTCAATGATTTTCTGGTCGGCCGGCTTCCTGAATTGTTCGACGTGGGCTTCACCGCCAAGATGGAGGGAGAACTCGACGAAGTGGAGGAGGGCAAACGCTCATGGGTCGATATGATGACCGCTTTTTACGCCCGGTTTGCGCCGTGGCTTGAGTCGGCGCGCACCGCCGACGCGCCGCCGGCGGAAAATGTTTCGCCGCTTCTTGCCGCGCTCGCCAATGTCGAATTTGCCGCGCCGGAAAAAGCGGGCCGCCGGGTTTATGACGATAAGAAGTTCTACAAATCGGTATCCGACGCCTTTGCCAAAAACGGCAAGATCACCGGCCGCCAGTTTCAGGCGTTGATCGGGTTGGCCGCCAAATACGGCGTCGGCGTCGGTCACGATGTTTTGGATTCCGAGATCGCCAAGGCCGCCGAAGTTCGCGCCGGGCAGGCCGAGAAACGCGCCGCCAACGCCGAAGCCGCCGCCGGGCAGAGTGAGCTCGGCACCGTCTTTTCGGCTTTTGACAAGGTGACGTTTGAGCCGCCGGTAAAACGCGGCCGCTTCACCTACGACGACAAAAAATTCTTTGATTCGCTTAAAAAACAGTATTCCGGCGGCCGGGTGCTGTCGGAGAAACAACTTGCCGCACTGGGCAAGCTGGCCGCCCGCTATCGCGGCGAACTGGCCGACGCCGACCGCGTGGCCGCGCTGCTGTCGCTTCCGGAAAAAACCGAAACTCCGGCGGCCGATCCGGCAGCGGCGGCGGCTCCTGCCGCCGGCGGGGTGGATCCCGCGCCGCTTTTCGCCGCGCTCGCGCAGGTCACCGAGTGGGCCGAGCCGGTAAAACGCGGTCGCTTCACCTACGATGACAAGAAGTTCTTTGATTCGCTCAAAAAACAGTATGACGGCGGCAAGTCCTTGTCGGAAAAACAACTTTCCGCGCTGGGCAAGCTGGCGGCAAAATACGGGCAGGAAAAATGAGTCGTTCGCCGTTTTGGAGAAAACATCGCTGGTTCAGAGTGGGCGTGTACTGCCTGGCCGGGCTGGTATTTCTGCTGACGATCCTGATATTGCTGCGCGACATCATCGTCGAGCAGACCGTCGAACGGGTCGGCACGATGGCCACCGGCACCAAGGTCGAGATCGGCGATTTTGACACCGACCTCTGGAGCGGAGAATTGATCCTGAAAGAACTTCAGGTCTACAATCCGCCCGGATATGTGGCTCCTTACGCGGTAAGCATGAAGCTGGTGCGGGTCAAATTGCTTCCGGGTTCGCTACTGTCCGATAAGATAGTTATCGAACAGGTGCTGGTAAGCGGCTTGTCTGTAAACATGGAAATACAGGGCGACGGCGACACCAATCTGGGCGAAATCCAAAACAACGTCATGCGGTTTGCCGGAGCCGGGGATACGCCGGAACCCGGCCCGCAGACTCCGGAAATGGAGAAAACCGCCGACGCTTCCTCCCGGCAGGTGGTCATAAAAGTCATGCGTTTTGAGGATTGTTCGCTCTCGGCCTCGCTCGGACTTACGGATTCAACTCTGGATGTGCCGCTGCCGGCGTTTCAATTCAACGACATCGGCGACGGCAAGAGCGTCGGCGAGACCATAGCCGAACTTACATCGGAATTTATGGCCGCCATCGCCAAAGCATTGGCCACCGCCGGATTCAGTGCGGAAAATCTTAAAAAGCTCGGCGACGCGGTGGTCGACGGCGGCAAGGCGGTCGGAGACGCGGTGGTCGACGGCGGCAAGGCGGCCGGAGATGCGGTTAAGAGTGTGTTTGACGCGGTTTTCAAATAAAAATCAACTTACTTGAAAAGCCGCACGCCACAGTGTATATTTAGGAAAAGTTTTTATTCTTCTGCAAAACGAGGGTCCCATGCATCAGCTGACGCAGCAAATCATGGATACGGTGATATATCCGGTTTTGGCAGTATTTTTTTCGTTGCTGTTCACCTGGCTGGCAATACGGATCCTGCCGCTTTTGGGGTACATCGACCAGCCGGGCGGGAGACATATCCATAAAAAGCCGACCCCCCGCGGCGGCGGCATCGCCATAGTGCTGGCATTCTTTCTGGTTATGGTATTCTACGGGGCATATACCCTGCCCAAAAGCGTGCCGGGCAATCTTTCGCTTTTTTGGCGTCTTTTGGTGCCTTCGCTGCCGCTGGTGATCGTCGGTCTGATCGACGACCGATTCAGCCTGCGCCCGTGGACTAAGCTCCTGGTACAGCTTCTGGTCGGCACTCTGGTCTGGATCACCGGCCGGCAGGAGTATGTCTGCTGGGGCTGGGTGATGCCGGAGTGGCTGTCGCTCGCGCTCACCATCGCCTGGGTGGTCATCATCGTCAACGCATTCAACCTGATCGACGGGCTTGACGGGCTGGCCGCCGGGCTGGCTCTGGTGTCATCTGTATCGTTGAGCATCTGGTTCTTCATAACCGGCAACCGCGATCTCGAAGCGGTAACCATGCTGATCATGGCGGGGACCTGTGTCGGATTTCTGCGCTACAATTTCTATCCGGCCAAGATATTTATGGGCGACACCGGCAGTACGTTTCTCGGGCTTTTCTTCGCCGTGGTCGGGCTTTACACGGTAGACCGGGTGGTCACCATAACTTCGCTGCTGCTGCCGCTTCTGGTGGTCGGCGTGCCGCTTTTTGACGTGTTTCTCGCCATCTGGCGGCGTACTCTGCGCAAGGTGTTGCACCTCGGAGCTCCCGGCAGCGGCATAATGGACGCGGATCAGGATCATCTGCATCACCGGCTGCTGCGGCGCACCGGCAAACAGCGGTCAACCGCGTTTATCCTCTATTCACTGGCCGGAGTTTGTTCGTGTTTCACCTTGCTCTTTGTGATCTGGCGCGGGTCGGTGCCGGCGATCGGATTCGCCGCGCTGTTTTTCGGCATGTTGATCGCCATCCGGCGACTGGGGGAGCAGGAGCTTTTCGACTCGGCAATGCTGCTCCGCAACGGCTTGAACAAGCCGCGGCACGGACTCCTTGCCAATATGATCCACCCGTTTGTTGATTTTTCGATCATCGTCCTCGCATATTTCATCACCGGCTGGATCATCGGGGCTTCGCCGATAAATCTCGAATTGTTTGTGTGCTCGTTCACTCCGCCGGTCATACTGCTGTGCGTATCGGGGGTGTATCGGGTGTACTGGCTGCGGGCCGGATTGTATGACTACTGGCATCTTGCTCTCACGGTGTTGGTAGGGGCATTGCTGTCATGCGCGACAATATATTACATGTTTATATTTACCGGTAAGACGTTCAATCTTGATCCGCATTTGGTACGGTCGGGATTCTTTCTCTTTTCGCTGCTCTGCGTGGTCGGCATATCATTGGAGCGGTTTCTTCTGCACTACGCCGAGGGTTTCTGGGTGCGCAATCTCGGTCTTTGCGAACGCGACAAGACGCCGGTAAAGCCGGAACGCATCATCATTTACGGCGGCGGCCTCGCCTGTCGCTTGTATGTGGCCTACTGTTACAACTGCGCCAACCGCATTGACTCGGGCAATGTCGAAGTGATCGGTATAATCGACGACGATCTGGCGTTGAAGAATTTGCGGATCAACGGTTTCCCGGTGCTCGGCACCTGTTGCGACCTTGACCGGATCTATGAAGAAAATCCCTTCCGCCGCATTGTGGTGACTTCGCAGAATATGCCGGATGAAGCGATTGGCATGTTGCGGGCGTTTGTCTCCAAAACCGGGGTAAAGATATGCTGCTTCTCGTTGACGGAGGATTACTCCGCCGCCGAGCTTGACCGTAGAAGCAAGAAGCCCGAGAGCGACGATATCACCCCTGATCTAACATGAATAACCCCAGCCGTGAACGGAAATCCGTCCGCAGCTTAAATCAACAAGGAGCAACCATATCAGATCGGAAGA
>JAQVVK010000083.1 GCA_028698975.1 Victivallaceae bacterium | reverse complement strand
GATCGCCCGGCGGGTCGGGGTTGCTTTCGGGTTGCTCCTGCTTTGCGGATTGAGCTGCTTTTTGCTCTTGAGCGTTTTTTCTTCCGCGCTGATTTCGCAGGCGGCAACGGTCAATACCGACAATTCCCCGTTTGAGAAGATTTCCGCCGGTGTTGAATACCCGGCATTGGCCTGTTCGCCGACCACATCCGCCCTGCGTGGTGTGATTTCGCGCAGCCATAACTATCAGGAACAGTTGCGCCGGATGCAGTCGGTAGCAATGCTGCCCGCTGAATTCACGGTGGCAATTTGCGGCATTTCCGACGCTGGGCGTTGCAATTTCGCGCCGCCCGATGGCCACCATGTCTATCTATGCAAAGCCCTGCCGGTACGAGCCGGCCCCGTCAGCCTCACGGTCTGACGGCGTTTCATGCAGGTGTAGTGCCGGTTCATCTTGCCTTGCCGGGGCGTAAACGCCCCGCCGTCGTCTGATTTACAAGTTCACTCTATGACCGGCCTGTATTTCATGACAAAGGGTTATATTATGAATACTTCCGAATTGTGGGCGTTTGCTCTTTTGCTTGTTGTCACGTCTTTCACCTTGTGGAGCGCGTGGTTTGTGGTCAAACCAAGCTGGAATTTGAAACCGCGCCGATCCACGGTAGAGGCGGACGGCAACCTCTCGCCGCGCCGCTGAAAAGCGCGCGACGGGTGCTGGTACTCAAAAACCGGAAAAGATCGACTCGGCTTCGTCAAGCAGACGGCGTACGGTTTCGGTTTCAACCATACTGGGCTTTATCGCCTCGTCAAGCTGGTTGCGCCTGAAATAAAGCGGGCGATCTTTTCTGGAGTCAACCCGGTCAAGTAACGTCTCCTGACTTGTGCGAGCCGAGATTTCCGGGTACAATTCAGCCAAAGCCGCGGCATATTTTGCCGCAGCTTCCGGGTCGGCCGCCGCCGGCTTGGCCGGCAGCGCGCCGATTGCGGCGGAAAGCTGCGCCAGCTTGACCGCGTACTCGGCGTCGGCTCCACGCCGCATTGCCGAGATTTCACGCTGTTTTTCGAGTCTCGTCGTCTCGCCGTCATCGGCTTCAAGCAGCCGTTGCGGCAGCGGATCGCCGGAGGCAAAATGCGCCAGCTCACGCGAGAGTATGTGCGGCGGCTTCGGGAAACATTCATTCCAAGCCAGAAATTTGGTCATCCGCCAAAGATAGGCGGCTGACAATTCATCGTTGTTCAACTTGCGCCACTCGGGTACACCCAGACTGCGCGCCGCTTCACACAGAGCCGGGCGCAGATATTTCTCGTAGGCGGCCTTCTCGCCCTCGCCGTGATCATGCGCGACGGCATAGTCGATAAGTTTCCCGCCATCCGACCGGCAGGCGGCCTCCAGCAGCACGAGCGAAAGCTCCTTAAACCAAAATTTTTCCGTGCCGGTCAATTCGTCGAACTTCACCTCACGCAGCCAGTCAAATGAGGTTTGTTTGTCGGCTTCCAGCAGTGCGCGCAGCACCGGCAGCTGCCGGTTTTGCCGCAGCAGCCGGGCCGGGCCGTCCGCCAGCTCCATCCGCCGGATCAATCCGGCCGCGATCCAGTCGGGCAGATAATCGGGATTTTCCGGCGGCTGTGCGAATTTGCGCCGCGCCGCCAGCAACACACCAAACAGGCGTTTGCGAAATTCCGGCGAACTCTGCCACTCCGGCGTCGAGTCGTCAAATTCGATTTGCCACCGGCGACCGGCCGAAGTCACGCGAAGCTGGAGCGGCGGTATGGCAGGGGAGGGGGCCGCCACGCAGGTCGCGGTGTTGCGGGTGGGCGTTACCCGCAGCATGCGCTGAAGCTGACGCTCGATGGAGCGCAGCTCGGCTTCGGTCTCCGACACCGTGCCGCCGGAATTGGTCGGGTCGAACTTGAGCACGTTCGATATATCGATGGTGGCGCCATCGACACCAAGCCCGATCAGCAGGCTCGCCAGCCATAGAAGAAGACGAAATTTCATTGCATCAGGGGTTGTTTTTTTGGATATAAGATGTAGTTTATCTGAAATATAGCGTTCTAATGGGACAAAAGCAATATGAAGCAAGTTAAATTTTCGGATGAAACATATCCGACTGCCATGACAATCGCCGGAAGCGACTCCGGCGGCGGTGCCGGGATCGAGGCCGATTTGCGTACTTTCAGCGCGTTTGGCGTATTTGGCTGCGCCGCGATCACCGCGGTGACTTCGCAGAACCCCCGCGAAGTGCGTCGGGTTGACGCGCTGCCGCCGGAAGCGGTTCGCTGCCAGATCGAGACCGTGCTTGACGAAATAGACGTGCGCTGGGTCAAGACCGGCATGCTGTTTAATTCGGCCATCGTTGAAGCAGTGGCCGATCTGGTGGTCGGGCGAAAACTCAAGGCGGTGATCGACCCGGTGATGGTCGCCACCTCCGGGGCGACGCTTTTGGAGAACTCCGCCATCAAGTCGGTGTGCGGTAAACTTATTCCGGCCGCCCAATGGATAACCCCCAACCTGCCGGAAGCCGAGCTGCTGCTGGGGCGGCGTCTTGCCACTTGGCAGGAAAGATTTGACGCCGCGCTGGAGTGTTATGAAAAGTGGGGAGTTTCGACCTTGCTTAAAAGCGGCCACGCTCCGGACGACGGTTCGGGCAGCATCGCCGACTGTGTCTGCCGCAAAGGTGAACTCTTTGAGCTGTCGTCGCCGCGTCTGCCCGACTGCGGAGCTACGCACGGCACTGGTTGCACGCTCTCGTCGGCACTGGCTGCCGCCCTGGCGATGGACGCGCCGTGGAAACAGGCACTCTGCGAGGCGAAAGCGTTTGTGTTTGGTTCGCTCGTCGAAAATGTGAGGGTGGGGCGGAAAGTCACAGCCATGTATCCTCCGGTGGAGGAGTATTCGGACCAGGTCCGGTTAGTGAAAATAAAGTGAAGTTAAATCTGGGTAAAACATCCATTTGGGTCGCGCTGATCGCGGCCGTGTCGCTGGCCGGAGCCGCCAGACTCTCCCGGATTTGCGGACAGACCTATCTGGAACTTGGCTCGGTCGCCGCCTCGCTGCGGGCGCGCACCGCGTCCAGCGGGTCGCAGATACTTTTTGCAAAGACCAACCGGCGTTTGAGTCTCACACCGGAGAAGAAGACCGGATTTTTCAACAACGTGCGGCTTGTGTTGAACTTTGCTCCGGTAAATCGCGGCGGCCGGGGATATGTAAGTTTGCTTGACTGGAACAAGAGTTTGCTGCCGTTGATGGGGGATCGCTCCGATCTGCGGCGGCCGGTCGGCACGATTGTCATCGACGCCGGTCACGGCGGGCGCGACAAGGGTGCGTCAGGTGCGTCCTCGCATGAAAAAAACATCACGCTGCGGGCGGCGGGCAAGTTGGCGGACCGGTTGCGTAAATTCGGGTTCCGGGTCTTCTTGACCCGGTCGCGCGACACCGCGCTGTCGTTGGAGAGCCGCCCCGCCATTGCGGCGGCCCGGCGGGCGGATTTGTTTATCTCGTTGCACGTCAATTCGGCGACGGATCGCACGATAAACGGTATTGAAACATTTTGCCTGACGCCGTCCGGCGGGGTTTCCGCCTCGGCTTCCAAACCGGAATACGCCGCCTACAACGGCAATCGCTATGACGGCAACAATATGCTGCTGGCATATCGGATTCAGGAGGGGCTGCTCAAGGTCTCTGGCGCCGAGGATCGCGGGATCAAGCGGGCGCGGTTCGCCGTACTGCGCGACGCCAAGTCTCCGGCGGTGCTGATCGAGCTTGGTTTTATCTCCAACCGCGCCGAAGAGCGCAAGTTGAACAGCGGCGTTTATGTTGACAAATTGGTGCGCGGCATTGTCAACGGTATTTTGCTTTATCAGGCGGATATGCTGGGAAAATAGTCTTTTTTTGAGGCGATTGCCTTGACAAAATGCCTGAAAAGATGTAGTTTCAGGTGGTGACAACAAGTTTGCCCGGGAGTGACGATGACGGTTCAGACAATCAAAATCAAAATGGCCGACGGCTGCGCCGATCTTATGCCGGTCAAAGCGCATGCCGACGACGCGGCGTATGATTTGCGTTCGCGGGCGGATATGAGTTTGCCGGTCGGCCGCAGCGTTTTGGTGCCGACCGGGATCTATCTTGAACTGCCGCCGGGGTGGGAGGCCCAAGTTAGGCCGCGCAGCGGGCTTGCACTCAAACACAATCTGATGCTGACAAATTCACCCGGCACCATCGACGCCGGATACCGCGGCGAAGTCGGGGTGATCGTATTCAACCACGGCGATGCTCCATTTGAGGTCAAGCGCGGTGATCGCATTGCGCAGATGGTCATTACCCGGCTGCCGGAGGTGGAGTTGGTCGCCGTGGAAGAATTGAGCGAAACCGGTCGCGGCGCGGGCGGTTTCGGCAGCAGCGGGCGAAAATAGGCGTCGGCATGATAGATCTGCACTGTCATATTCTGCCGGGTATCGACGATGGGGCCAGGGATTTAGCCGACACGCTGGATATGCTCGAAGCGGCGCGGCATGATGCTATCAAGGTGATTGTATGCACCAGTCATTTTTCGCCGGATGCCGATTCGGCTTATGACGAGGCGTTTGACGAGGTGCAGGAGCTGGCCCGGCGCGACGGGATCAAGGTCTGCTCCGGCATGGAGTATGACTCCGCCGCGTTTGGAGAGGTGAATTTCTCTCGGGTCCGCCGTTTGGCCGGCACCGATTACATATTGGTGGATTTCCGCAGCAACACCTCTCCGGAGGCGGTGCGGCTGGCGGTTTACAAACTTAATGTGCACGGGCTGCAGCCGGTGGCGGCTCACCCGGAGCGGTTGTTTTACGACGATTTGCCGCGTATGGTCAAGCTGCTTGACAAGCTGGGCGTAAAGTTGCAGATCAATGCGCGCAGTATTACCGGTGGTTACGGCCGCCGGACCCGGAAAGCGGCGTTTTGGCTGCTCATGCACGGGGCCTGTCATTTGGTGGCCAACGACGCGCACCGTAAAGACGGTTTTCGCATGTGCGAGGCGCGGCATTTGCTTTCGCTGTTTTTTCCGGATGAGTATGTCCGTCTTGTATTTGATGAAAATCCGGCGGCGTTGGTGGCCGGTCAGCCGCTTAATTCGTTCAGAACCGCGCCGACGCTGCGGCAGAGGATCGGGGTCTGGTTTTTTACCCGGTTCGGCAAATGCAGCAAACGGCATAAAAAAGAGGCGTAAATATGTTCGGATTTTATCGATTGGCGGCGGCGGTGCCGGAGTTGCGCGTGGCCGACCCGGATTTCAATGCTGAAAAGATCGTCGAACTGTGGAAACAAGCCGGCAGTCAAGGGGTTGACGCGGTGGTTTTCCCGGAGCTTGCGGTCACCGGCTATTCGTGCCGCGACCTCTTTTTTCAGGAGCGGTTGCATAATGCGGCGCATAATGCGGCGGCGCGGCTGATCGCGGCCACGGCCGGGAGCCGGGCGGTGATGGTGTTTGGTATGCCGCTGCGTTACGGTGAAGCTCTTTACAATACCGCGTTTGTGGCGCAAAACGGCAAGCTCATGGGCATAGTGCCCAAGACTTTGTTGCCCAACTACCGCGAATTTTATGAGAAGCGGCAGTTTAAGAGCGGTCGCGATCTTTGCGGGATCGAATACGAATTTGACGGTGAAAAAGTACCGTTTGGCGTCGATCTGGTGTTTGAAGCCGGGCGGGGATTTTGTTTTGGCGTCGAGATATGCGAGGATATGTGGGGCGTGCTGCCGCCGAGTTCGTATCTTGCGCTCGCCGGGGCGCGGGCGATCTTCAATCTCTCGGCCGGCACCGAGCTGGCCGCCAAGGCCGCCTACCGGCGCGAACTGGTGGCGCAGCAGAGTGCGCGTTGTCTTTCCGCCTATGTGCTGGCTTCGGCGGGGGTGCACGAGTCGACCACCGACGCGGTTTTCAGCGGCCACGCGATCATTGCCGAAAATGGCCGCGTCGATGTGGAAAACACCCGGTTTGACCGGGCCGGTTCGCTGATAACGGCCGATATTGACTTTGAACGGCTGGGCGCGGCGCGCCTGTCGGAAAGTTCATTCAACGACAATCATCTGCCGGAGGGATTGGCCTTTCGCCGGGTGCGGATCGACGAGGTCGCCGGGTCGCCGGATTTCTCGTATGCGGTTAACCCGCAACGGCCGTTTGTGCCGGAGAGCGCACCCGACCGCGATGCGCGTTGTGCCGAAATATTTGCGATTCAGTGCGCCGGTCTGGCCAAGCGGGTCGAGCACACCCATGCCGGGAAGCTGGTGCTCGGTATTTCGGGCGGGCTGGATTCCACGCTGGCGTTGCTGGTTTCGACGGAGTGCTGCCGTCTGCTTGGCCGCCCCGACTCCGACGTGGTGTGCGTCACCATGCCCGGATTTGGCACGTCGGGTCGCACCTACCGCAATGCGGTGGCTCTCTGCCGCAAACAGGGGGTGACTTTGCGTGAGATAGACATTCGCAAGGCCTGCTTCACCCACTTTGCCGACATCGGCCACGACCCGGCTGAACTTGACGTCACCTATGAAAACGTGCAGGCTCGTGAGCGTACCAAGATAATGATGGATTTGGCCAACAAGCTGGGCGGTATTGTGGTCGGCACCGGCGACCTCTCCGAAATCGCGCTGGGCTGGAGTACCTACAACGGCGATCACATGTCGATGTACGCGGTCAACTCGTCGGTGCCGAAGACGTTGATCCGGTTTCTGATCGACAATGTGGCGTCGCGGTCGGATAAAGAACTGGCCGCGCTGTTGCGCGACGTGATCGACACCCCGGTGAGTCCGGAGCTTTTACCGGCCGATTCGAGCGGAGATGTGGCGCAGAAGACCGAGGAACTGGTGGGGCCTTACGAACTGCATGATTATTTTTTGTATCACTTTTTGAAGTATGGAGCCGACCCGGACAAACTGGCCGCGCTGGCGCGTCACGCCTTTGCCGGGCGGTTTGACGGAGCGACGGTGGATCGCTGGCTTAAAGTCTTTCTGCAGCGGTTCTTCCGCCAGCAGTTCAAGCGCAGCTGCATGCCGGACGGCCCCAAAGTGGGTACGATTGCGCTGTCGCCGCGGGGCGATTGGCGGATGCCGTCCGACGCGTCGTGCGCGGCATGGCTGGAGAAACGCTGAACCGTGACCGTCGTCAGTCGGCAAAATCCAGACAGAGTTTGGTTTCGACAAACGGGCGGACTTTGGTGGTGGCGACGGCCAGATGAGCCGGGTGGACAAAGTAGCCGTTAAGAGCGTCATCGTCGATGAAGCTTGATTCCAGCATCAGATCGGCGTTGGAGCTTGGCAGCCCGTGGGTGTGAACCGAAATTGAGACGATCCCCGGCACCACGCCGAGCAATCCCTCCAGCCCGGTCTTGATATTGGCAATGACAGCGGCCTTGTTTTCCGGGGGCATGGGCTTTAATTTCCAGAGAATGATGTGTCGGGTCATCGGGTGTCTTCTCCTTGGTTTGGCTTATCGATGGAACTATCGCCCCAAATGCGTCTGCTCGTGCGGAGCAAAGGAAAAGTATTTAAAAAATAAATGGCAGCCCCGTAAGGATTTGAACCTCAACAAAATGAACCAGAATCACTTGTGCTACCATTACACCACGGGGCTGAATGGAGGCGTGGACCGGAGTCGAACCGGTCTAAACGATTTTGCAGACCGTTGCCTAACCGATTGGCTACCACGCCCTGTCATGAAACGCTTTTAAGATACCTCCGATTTTACAAAAGTCAAATGGTTTTCCCCTTAAAAGCGTTTTTTTTTGAAAAACAGACCTGTTTGCATCAGGTCATTTCTGCGCCGCCAACTCCCGGTCAACGAACAACAGCGCGCCGTGGTCGTCGCCGGCCATTTCCAGACGGGCGGAGAGTTCGTCAAGCTGCCGCTCCTCCGAACGCTGTTCGGCGTGGTAGTCTTCCAGAAAGGCGATCACGCCGAAATCGTGAACTTCCAGCGCAAACGAGCTGATGGTGCCCTGTTGCGCGGTAACTCTCCGCTCGTGTTCCAGAGCCGAGTTGAAAATTGCCAGCGGCGTGCCGTCGTCAAACGCGGGCGGCGGCACCGGTTTGAATTCGGCGGCGGCCCCGGCGTCGCTGATGTAGCGGTAAAACGCCATGCCGTGGTCAAGCTCCTCCCGGCTCTTGCCGCGCATCCACTGAGCCATGCCGGAAAGCCGCAGTTCGTCAAGCCGCGCCGCCAGCCCGAAGTACAGATAGGCCGAATAAAATTCAAAGTTCATTTCGTCCGACAACATCGTCGCCAATTTTAGATTGATCATGACCGAACCTCCTCTTTTTTTAAGTCATGCCGGGAACTTATACGCATTTCAAAATGTTTTTACAACATTTGCGTAACATCGTTTTATGCAAATCGAATTCCGAAAAGCGCATTACCGGCTATTTTCAGCATAATCCGGCCACGCAAAATATCAAGTCGATCCGCGGCCGCCGCCGCTTGATTATCACGGCATGCCGGGTTATATTATATAGATTGTTTTTTGTACAACCATCTAAAGGAGTATATCATGGGTAGAACTGCCGCACAGAAGATTTTCGACGCCCATACGGTCGACCGCCCCGCACCCGGAGTGCGGGTGCTCTCGCTCGACCGGGTGTTTTGTCACGAAATAACCACCCCGATCGCGATCAACGATCTGGTCGCCATCGGCAAGGATCGCGTCTTCGACGCCTCAAAGATCAAGGCGGTGATCGACCATGTGACCCCGGCCAAGGACTCCAAAACCGCCGAACAGGGCAAGACCATGCGCGATTGGGCGCGCCGCCACCAGATCAAGGATTTCTTTGACATCGGGTGCAATGGCGTCTGCCATGCGATATTCCCCGAAAAAGGATTTGTGCGCCCCGGGTTCACCGTGATCATGGGCGACTCGCACACCTGCACCCACGGCGCGTTCGGCGCGTTCGCGGCCGGGGTGGGCACGACCGACCTCGAAGTCGGCATCCTGAAGGGCGTCTGCACCATGCGCGAACCTGAAACCATCAAGGTCGTGCTCACAGGCACACTCCGCCCCGGCGTTTTTGCCAAGGACGTCATCCTGCACGTCATCAAGACGCTCACGGTCAACGGAGCCACCGACAAGGTGAT
>JAQVVK010000082.1 GCA_028698975.1 Victivallaceae bacterium | reverse complement strand
GCCCCGCCCAACGCGGCAAAGACTTCGTCACGCCGTATTACCACCCCGTCGCCGGTCACCGCCAGCACCTCCGGGTAATCCTCAACCGCAGCCCCAAGCGATCCGGCCAGCATCAGCGCGGCACAAATAGCCATCGACCGGTTCAATCAATTCACCTTCGGCTCGGCCGCCGCCGCCGATTTGTCGATCGACGCCCGGTATTCGGCAAAATATTTGGCCAGAGCCGGCGAAATGTTTGACGACAATCCGGTGGAAGCAGCGGTCAACGCCGCGGTTTTTTCGGAGCTGGTCTT
Organism: Victivallaceae bacterium; assembly: GCA_028698975.1. GTDB lineage: Bacteria > Verrucomicrobiota > Lentisphaeria > Victivallales > Victivallaceae > Victivallis. The sequence continues at coordinate 8,816 of JAQVVK010000082.1, read as the reverse complement.
GGCCTCGCGCATGGCGGTCAAAAGTTTATCGGCATGGCGAAGCTGGCGCAACTGGCCGCGAGCCGCCAACAACGCTCGGTTGGCGGGATAGGCAGACAATCCGCGTTCGACTTCAACCAGGGCCGCGTTGACCTCTCCGCCATCCAGCTTGCTCTGCGCCCGGCGGATAAATGAATTGCCTTGCTGAATACTTACCATGTCGCCGACAAAGTCATTGCCGGAATCCATGGCGCGAAGTTTTTCGCCCTGTCGGGCGGCGGCTTCCGCGTCGCCCAGCTTCATACTGTTGAAAAAGCGCAGCACAAGTTCGCTTCGCTCGGTAGACAATTGTTCGCCCTTGCGGTCACAGCCGGCCAAAATCAGCACCATCGCGAATGCCGCCGCAACATTGAATAATCTTTTCATCAAGTCATCCCTTTCTGAATACAAAAAACAAACCGACCGCCCAAAACACTATCGCCAACACCACCAGCAAAATCCGGTACAGCGGCGTCCGATCGCGCTTTCGCCGCTCCGCCGGAGCCGATGACCGGCCGGCCAGGTTGTTGAAACTGCGGGTATGCCAATAACGGCGTATTTTGCTTCGCGCCGCCTCCCGCCGCTTTAACGCGGAGTCAAGTTTTGATCCGCCGGCTCTCATCGCCTCAATCGATACCCGGTATGAAACTTTCGCTGCCCTTGAACGCGGCGATCGTCTCAACCAATATTTTTATCGCGCCCTCAACGTCACGCAGGTCGCACATCTCAACCTGCGAATGCATATAACGATTGGGTATGCTCACCAACGCGGTGGCCACCCCGGATCGCGTCATCTGAATAGTCGCCGCATCGGTGCCGCCCGAGGCACGATGCGCCGCGGTTTCCTGCCAGACCAGCTTGTTTGCGGTGGCGTTTTTGCGCATGAACCGGGCAAGCACGTTGTTATTGTCGCAACTGCGGCAAAGCTCCGGCCCGCCGCCCAGTTTTATTTCGCCCAGCAGTTTTTTGGGAATATCCGGCAAATCGGTGGCAAAACCGACATCGATGGCAAACCCGACCTGCGGATCAATGCCGAAACAACTGGTGGTTGCTCCCCGCAACCCGACCTCCTCCTGCACCGAACCAACGCCATATACCGCAACATTGAGCTTGCGTTTGGCCAGTTCGCGCATGGTTTCGGCCACCACAAACGCGCCGATCTTGTCGTCGGTGCCTTTGGAAACAAACCGGTGATCGCCAAGCATGCGGAAATTGGCCTTGACCGCCACCGGATCGCCGACCGACACCAATTTTTCGGCTTCGCCACGGCTCTCGGCACCGATATCGATCCACATATCCTCCAACTCGGGCGGCGTGTTGCGTTCCGACGCTTTGAGCAGATGGATCGGTTTCTTGCCGATCACGCCCGGCACCCGCCCCTTGGCGGTCAAAATCTCCACCTCGGTCGCCGGCACATTCAGTTTATCGATACCGCCGTTGGGGCGAAAATAGAGCAGCCCCTCCTCGGATATATAGACGATCTGAAACCCGATCTCATCGTAATGCCCCGACAGCATCACCCGCATCGCCGCCCCCGGATTAAGCACCCCGATGGTGTTACCCAGCACATCGGTTTTGACCTCGGCGCAGAACCCGCCCAAGTATTGGCGAAACATGGCGGCGGCTTCCTCCTCGAATCCGGACGGGCTGGATGAATTCATGAAATCGGCCAAAAATCTCAAACTGGCTTTGCTCAGCATGGCGAACACTCCATTAATATAGGTTTCAGCGTTTTGTATAGTATAACACACGCCGAAGTGATTTTCAAGCATAAAAGCGACGGCTTCCGGTGAAAACCGGAAGCCGTCAGGACTATTATTTGATTGTATCGCGACACTTGAGCGGACTCGACTTTCGCCGTTTATGAATACGTCTTACGTTGCAACACCTCGCGATGACTTCGGACCCAGACCCCCCAGCCGGGTTTTGCCATTTTGCCCCGCATACTCCCGGTTAGTCCGGACGTAAGGCTCCTCTTCCCTCGTTCCGGAGCAACCGCCGGGAAGCCCCCGCGCAGTCACAAAAGCGTTTCGCGGCAACGGCAAATCTTATGCCGCGTCACTCAACATGTCGCGCCGCTCCCGGGGCCGGCTCTTAAACTTATCTGTTTGGAAAAAAATTCACGGCAAAACGCACTCGCAAAGAAATTGCAGATTAACCTCCGGAAAAAGACCAGACACATCAAGCCCAGAACATTAAAGAACCGTCCGATACGCTCTTTGGGCCATGAATATGAAATTACCTGAGAGAAACCGGTGATGACCGCGAAAGCCGATACCATGTTCTCATCCAGAAACTGGGGTATTCCAAGATAGTCGCAATCCGGATTCAAAGCGCGATGCGACGAATACAATTCACGTTGTTCGGTCAAATAGGCGCGCCGCGCCTCTTCCCGATGCTCGGCAATGAACAAAACAGACCAGCCCACCGCAAGCAAAAAAACGGGAAGCAAAATCTTAATATACCACGGTTCTGTGTGTTTACACGGCATGTATGCAGCCCCCCAGGCATCAGTATGTCGTTGCAAATTAAAACCATTCGACCAAGCAATCTGCTTGTCTCTATTGGAGAATATAAACCGGGGCAGTCAAAAATCAAGCAATTATTTAATAAAATTCAAAAATTAATTTAGTAACTAATATTATTTGCTTGCAATACCGGTACTTAGCTGGTTATGCAAAGCCCTATTTTGAGGGGGATTTCAGGAAAGAAAATCGACTTTTACATAACCGACTACTTATGTGTGTGGCACGGGGGATTGCCACCCATCCTCATTTTGAGGACATCAGCAAAGCGACTTCATCGCAGCGGGACTGCTTGGGACAGCGGGAACAGTCGCTCCATATTTTTTCCGGAAACATTTTCCGGTCGACCACCTCAAACCCGAGCTTGCGAAAGAAATCCACCTGATATGTCAAAGTGAAAAGCCGCCACGAACTGCGGCGGATCGACAACCCGGAAATAATCGCTTCCAAAAGAGCGCGGCCAATTCCCTTGCTCTGAAAATCAGGCGCCACGACAAGCGAACGCACCTCCAGAAGATCGCCGCCAAAGTCACGCACCGCAGCACAGCCGCGAACTACTCCGTCGGCCTCGGCCACCACAAAATTGCCGAGATAAAAGCGAATATCCGCCTCATCCCGGTCAAGCATAATCGCTTTTTCAGCATAAATGGCGATCAACCCGCGAATAGACGCGACATCACGTTCTTCGGCGGGGCGCACCGTCAAGATGTTCTTCACTTTACATCGGCCTCCACCGTCGTGTATTCTCCGATCGAACGGAATTTCTCATAACGCTGATCGCGAAGTTTGGTCGCCGACAACTTGCGAAGAGTATTAAGCTGCCCGGCAATGGCGTCACCCAGTAAAGCCGCCGCCGCGTCATAATCGGTCTGCGCTCCGCCAAACGGCTCGGCCACCACTTCGTCGGCAATACCAAGCTCAAGCATGTCGTGCGCGGTCAGATGCAGCGCATTCGCCGCCTGCGGCGCGAACTGGCGGTCTTTCCAAAGAATTGCGGCACACCCCTCCGGGGTAATTACCGAATAATAGGCGTTTTCCATTACCAGCACCCGGTTGCCGACGCCAATACCGATTGCTCCGCCGGAGCCGCCCTCGCCGATCACCACCGCGACGACCGGCACGCCGAGCGAAAACATGTCCCGTAAATTGACTGCGATCGCCTCTCCGATGTGGCGTTCCTCGCTGGAGACGCCGGGATATGCCCCCGGAGTGTCAATAAATGTCACGATCGGCACCCCCGCCTTATCGGCCAACTTCATCAGACGCATCGCCTTGCGATACCCTTCCGGGCCGGGCCAGCCAAAGTTGCGGTAGACGTTTGACTTCATGTCGCGCCCTTTTTGGGTGCCGATGACCATCACCGGCTTGTCGCGAAATTTGGCAAATCCGCCGACCACCGCTTTATCGTCGCGGAAACGCCGGTCACCGGCCAATTCGACAAAGCAACTGAACATCCGCTCAATATAATCCAGCGTGTACGGCCTCTCCGGGTGGCGGGCAAGCTGAACCCGCTGCCACGGGGTCAGCGATGAATATATATCATGACGTTTAGCCTCAAGTTCCTGATTCAAAGCCGCGATCTGGCTTGAAACATCAATGCCGTTGCCGGAAGAAAACTTTTGCAGCTCGTCGATCTTGCTCTTAAGCTCACACAGCGGTTTCTCAAACTCAAGATGTATTTCAGGCATGGGGTAATCCTCACTCGGTTATACGCACCGGCGTCGACACCGGCGTCAGTTCGTAGAGCATTTTTATATCGGCGCGACGCATTCTTATGCACCCGCTGCTGAGCGAACGGGTCACACTTGATTCGTCGTTTGTACCGTGAATACCAATTCCGTTAGCCGGTTTCGCCGGCCGGTTGGCATAGCCAAGTTTCAGAAAATAATCCCCCAGCGGGTTGTCGGGGTCGCCGTGTTTGTAAATCGACCCGTCCGGAGCAGTCCATGACGGCGATTCAATGCGCGCCCTGACCTGAAAACGGTCGGCCGGCGTCGATCCCTGCCGCCCGATGCCGATGTCGAATTCGGCGAAAAGCCGCGACTTGCCGGAGTTGAGGTTGTAGAGTTTGAGCACCCGCGCCGACTTGCTTACTTCGATCTCCCACGGCCCCGGCAGCAAATAGAGTTTTTGCCCGATGCGGATCGTACTCTTGGCCGACTCAAGTCCGTTGGCGTCGACCAGAGCGTCGATAGTGGTGTGATGTTTGCGGGCGATACGTTCGAGAAAATCACCGGATTTGACCGAATAAATGATCGCGCCGTTGACAAGTTTCTTTGCCCGGTAATCGGCGAGATTACGCTGCGACTCACCCCGTTCGGAAGGTGGCACGGCCTGAGTCGGCTGATCGATCACCGGGTCTCCCGCCCACACCTTGCCTTTTTCCGGCTCGGCGGTGGGCTGCTGCTGCGCAGCCGCGCCGTCGGTCGCGGTATCCGGCGACTCGTCGGAGGGCAATTCATCGTTACCGGAGTCGTTGGCCGGCAACTGCGACAGCTTTTCCCCATCCGCATTGCGCGGAGCGGCGGCGTCCTTACCCGTTGCCGACGCTTCGCTTCCTGCATCAGGCTGCTCTATTTTTTCGGAGCTCGGCGGAGTTCCGCCTTTGGGTTTGCCGTCCGACCCCGGATAAAGCAAATAAAGCGCGCCCGCCGTAACCGCAGCCACCACAATAAACAACCCGATACGTCGCAAGCGGCCGTGCCAGACAGATTTTACCGAACGCGGCGGAGTATCATAGTTGTATTCAAACTGCGGCATGGCAAACCACCCTCCTGTTACGACAGTGAATTTATCAATTCAACGGTGCGCGTCAACTTGTCTTCCAATTCGGCAAGCTGCTTTTTGGCGTCGGCAACCACCTGTTCGGGGGCCTTGGCCAGAAAACGCTCGTTGGAAAGTTTTCCGCGTGCGCCGGAGATCCATCCCTCCAGCTCTTTACGCTGTTTGCCGAGCTTGATCAACTCGGCATTGACATCGATCAATCCGGCCAGCGGCAGATAAATAGTGCCGCGTCCGCAAAGTTTCGACGGGGCCGCGCCGTCGGCGGCGGAGTCAAATTCGTCCAGCGACAGCGTAAGGTTTTCGGCATTGAGCAGACCGGTCAACATCTGACGCTCACTTTCCAACTCGGCCAGCGCGTCCGCGTCGGCCGCCTTGATGAAGAAATTCACCTTGCGACCATCCGGAATATTGTAGTTGGCCCGCAGAAAACGACCGCCGCGCACCAACTCAAACTTGCCCTCCACCATGGCAATAAGCCCGTCCGAAACGGCCAAGCCGTCGTTCTCCGGGAATGCGGAGTACATGATCGTATCGCCATCGGCAAGAAATCCCATCGCGTGAGCCAGCTCCTCGGTGATGAACGGCATAAACGGGTGCAGCATACGCAGGATCCGCCACAAAGCGTAATCGAGCACCTCGCAGGCGCGCTGTTTATCAGCCCCGCCGGCGCGCAGCGGCACCTTTTCCGCCTCAATGAACCAGTCACAAAAGTCAGACCACACCAAATCATAGAGATCATGCGCCGCCGTATGGAAACGGAAATCGGCCAATGATGTCTTGATCGAATCAAGCGCGGCGTCAAGTTTCGAGAGCATCCACTTCTCGTCGCCGGAAAGCGCGGCGACCGTCTCGGCGCCGAGTTTTTCGGCCGCATCGGTGCATGCGCCCTGCATTTGACGGAAGCGGCAGGCGTTCCACAGTTTGTTGGCAAAAGTCTTGCCGATCTCGCACTTTTCGTTGCTGTAACGTATATCCATGCCGACCGGCGCGATATAGACGATCGTGAAACGCAGCGCGTCCGCGCCGTAGGCGTTGATGACATCAAGCGGGTCGGGCGAGTTGCCCAGCGACTTGGAAAGTTTGCGCCCGGTCTCGTCACGGATTATGCTGGTGAAATAGACGTTGCGAAACGGGATCTCTTTCATAAATTCGCAACCGGCCATAATCATGCGCGCCACCCAGAAAAAGATGATGTCCGGGCCGGTCACCAGATCGCAGGTCGGATAGAAATACTTTAGCTCGTCGGTGTTCTTGGGCCAGCCCATGATCGAAAACGGCCACAGCCAGCTGCTGAACCAGGTGTCGAGCACATCTTCCTCCTGACGCCACTTACCGGGCGCGGTCGGAGCTTCGACGCCGACATATACTTCGCCGTTGTCGTCGTTATACCAGGCCGGGATGCGGTGTCCCCACCAGATCTGACGCGAAATACACCAGTCCTGAATGTTCTCCATCCAGTGAAAATAGGTTTTGCTCCAGCGTTCGGGATAAAACTTGATGCTCCCGGATTTGACCGCCTCGACCGCAGGCTTGGCCAACTCTTTCATATTGCAAAACCACTGATAACTTACCAGCGTTTCGATCGGCACGTCGCCGCGCTCGGAGTAGCCGACCGCATGCACGATGTCTTCGACCTTGTCGAGCAAGCCCTGCTCATCCATCATAGCGACGCATTTCTTGCGCGCCTCGAAGCGGTCAAGCCCCTCAAATTCCGGCCCCGCGTTGGCATTGAGCGAGGCGTCCGGATTCATCACATTGATGACGGCCAGTTTGTGCCGCTTGCCGACTTCAAAGTCGTTGGGGTCGTGAGCCGGAGTGATCTTGACACAGCCGGTTCCCTTGGTCGGGTCGGCGTGTTCGTCGCCCACGATCGGTATTTCGCGGTCGGTCAACGGCAGCTTGACCAGCTTGCCGATCAAGTGCTTGTAACGCGGGTCGTCGGGGTTGACCGCCACGGCGGTATCGCCAAACATGGTTTCCGGCCGGGTGGTAGCCACCACCAGATACCCGGAGCCATCCGCCAGCGGATAGCGGAAATGCCAGAAATGCCCGGGCACATCCTTGTAGATCACTTCCTCGTCGGAAAGCGCGCTTTTGGCGACCGGGCACCAGTTTATCATGCGCTGGCCGCGATAGATATAACCCTTGTTGTAAAGTTCGACAAACACCCGGCGCACCGCGTCGCTCAAGCCTTCATCCATGGTAAAACGCTCGCGCTCCCAGTCGCAGGAGCACCCCAGGGTGCGAAGCTGGCGGATGATCTTGCCGCCGAATTCTTCTTTCCACTTCCAGACCCGGCGGATGAATTCATCGCGCCCCAGCTCGTCGCGGCCGGTGTTTTCTTCCTTGCGCAAATATTTCTCCACTCTGGCCTCGGTGGCGATACCGGCGTGGTCGGTACCGGGAAACCAGCACACTTCCTCGCCGTTCATGCGGTGATACCGGCAAAGAACATCCTGAAGCGTGTTGTTGAGCACATGCCCGAGCGTCAATATCCCGGTGACGTTGGGCGGCGGAATGACGATCGAATACCCCTTTTTGTCCGGATTGGGTTTTCCGTGAAAGTAGCCGTTATTTTCCCAGATGGGGAACCATTTTTTCTCGACATCAGCCGGCTCATAAGCCCGCGGAAGTTCATGCTGGCAACTTGACATCGCAATACGCGCTCCATTGTTTATGAAATAACTAGTCGGTTATGTAAAAGTCGATTTTTCCATTTAGATGAGGCAACAAGGCCGACGCGTACTTGAGTACGCGAGGCTGAAGTTAACTATATATAAATAAAAAAGCGACTGTAACCCCGTCCTTTTAGTTTTGTTCTTTTCCAGGCCCCATGCCGGGAAATATATATGTGTTATTCAAAAACCTGCAATTTTAGTATTCAATTTTGTGCGACTTACACCCTCTTTTGAGCGTCTTTGGCGTCAACGACAAACTCGTGTACACTTGTACACGTCGCTTTTGTTTCCTAAAAACCCTCTCAAAATAGGGTTTTGCATAACCGACTAACTAATTCAAATATAATATAGCACGCCAACCGATAAAAACAAAGGAAACGGGCGATTAAATCAGCCGGGTATGGCATGAGATCGCGCCGTCGGCGGCGCAATCGGCGGAATTTTGACGCGGCGACTTGTCAAATCGGGATTTTTGGTGTATTTTATTAGAATAGAAAACAATTATCCGGACGGGTTTCAATGAAAATTTTGGTAGGTGGTGTTCCATTCGGCTGCAACAACATCGGTGACGAAGCAATTCTCGGCTGCGCCTTGAAAATTTTTCGCCGGTATTTTCCCGATGATGATTTTACCGTATCGACCGGAACCCCGGAAATCACCGCGAAGAAACTGAATGTCCACACCGTACCGCTGTACGGCTTTACGCCGGACAGCCGGCCGGCGACCGAATTTGAGGATTTCATTCGCGGATTCGACCTCTACATCTGGGCCGGCTCAACCGGTTTATCAGATTATCCGCAGCTGTCATGCG
>JAQVVK010000001.1 GCA_028698975.1 Victivallaceae bacterium | reverse complement strand
GCCATCGGAAGAGGTCACCGTGGTCTTGGCATTGGCCGAAGACGGGCATGACATGCTGCCCCAGGTGATGTAGCCGGCTTCCTTGCTGAAAGTACCGGTGGTGTTGTTCTGGGCATACGAGAAAGCATGGGTCAGCAAATTGGCGGCATATTCAACGCCGGCCGAGGTGCCGTTCAGGGAATAACCGACCATCGAACCATTGTATTCATCGGCATACATGGTCTCGCCAAGCATCACCTGCTTGAGGTTGTTGGTGCAGCTGGTCTTGCGGGCTGCTTCGCGGGCCTTGTTCAACGCCGGCAACAGCATGGCGGCCAGAATTGCGATGATCGCAATCACGACCAAGAGCTCGATGAGGGTAAAACGCTTCTTCATTTCTGGGATCTCCTTGGTTTGTTAGCCGCTTTCAAAACTATGAAAATGGCGTTATCTTTACTTATTAACGTATAGGCAACATATTTTATTATACGCATCGGAAGCAAAAAAGTCAACCGTTGTTTTAAAAAATTTTCTTTTTTTTGCTCAAAACAGCATAAATCTTGTCTTTTTGTTAAAAAGCTACACGATTTTCACGCACAACCCCAAGCACCACAGGGGGGCGGCGTCAGAAATTAAGGACGTCGTCGCACGCCTTTTCCAAACCGTCGTAATAGTCGCCCTTGCCGTCGGCCTTGACATTTCCATCGGCGGCTTTGCCATACTTGCCGTCCGGCCCCGGCGCAACAAGATCGATCCCGGTCTTGTTGGCTGCGCCGGGATAGGCGTAATAGATCACCCCGCCCCACGCGTCAGTCAATTCACCGTCGCTGTTGAGGTGCGACTTCAACGCCTCCTGATCGATCAACTTAAGAAACGCAGCTTGAACATCGGTCGGCCAAACGTCGGTATCCAGTTTTATCTCCTTAACCGTGCCGTCGGTGTTAAGCGTTGCGACGATCTTCTTATATTGGACGCCGGAGGAATAGGTCGAGGGGATCACTCCGGTCGTGGTCTGCGCCGACTTGAGCGCGTTTTCGATCTGAACCAGCAAGGCCCGCGTCGCGCTCTCCCGCGCCGAATTCATGGCAAAACTGTATGCGGCAACTCCGATGGCGGCCAAAATTGAAATAATGGCGATCGAGGCGAGCACTTCTATCAAGGTAAAGGATTTCTTTTTCATGATGTGTCTCCCTATTTATATATTAAGATAGCACCGGCAGGGCGGATTGTCCAGTACACCCGGCGATTATTTTGCCGGAGCGTAAAACGCACCGCGTTCACGCTTCTCGATCTCAACCAGACCGAACTTGAAAAGCGAATCCAACAATATCTCCACCCGTTCGTGCGGCAACCCCAACGCCACCACCAGATCGTCGACCGTGGCGGGGCGACGGCTTACCAAATCAAGTATCCGCTGCTCCGCGTCCGAACAAACCACCCCCTCCATCCGGCGGCGGCGGCGAAACGGCCCCACCGCCTCCACCGCGACCACCGGCTCAAGCGCGGCGATAAAGCGACGCGTGTTCTCCGGCGGCGAGGGCTTGACCCAATCGACCGCGCCGGGACGATCCAGCGAATTGAGCTGTACTATCTCAAGTTTCATCGGTCGAATGATCTCGACAAAACGTGCGATCGATTCATCCGAGTCGTTCACCCCCGGTACGATAAAAAGCTCCAGCCACACCCGCGCCGCCGTATGATGGGTGTAAGCGGCAAGTTCCGCCACAAAACGGTCGAAATCAAACCCGGCGGCCGGGCGGTTGACCTTTGCAAACTCCGCGGCGCACGAGGCGTCGAGCGACGGTATAACCAGATCGATCGGCGCAATCTCGCGCCGCAGCATGGCGTCGCCCAAAAAACAGCCGTTGGTAAGCAGGCAGATCGGGTATTGCGGGTAATGCTGTTTGATGTGGGCGGCAATGCGCCCGATCTCTGAATTCAGCGTCGGCTCGCCCGAACCCGAAAACGTGATGTAATCAAGCGCGGGATGCGAAGCAAGCGTTTCGTCAAGTTCGCGTATAACCGCGGCGGCGGGGACGTATTCGCGCCGCTCCAGCGTTAGATCGGTGGTCGCCCGCGCTTCGCAATAAACACAGTCGAGCGAACAGGTCTTGGGAGTCACCAGATCCACTCCGAGCGAAACTCCCAGCCGCCGCGAGGCGACCGGGCCGAAAACATAGTGTCTGGGCATACTCCCCCCCCTGCCGTCTTTAATTTAGCCGGTTATGTAAAAACCGATTCAGAACCGGCGGCGCGAACCGCCCCGCGACATGCCGCCACCGGAGTGGCCGCCGCCGCGATGACCGCCGCCATGACTGTTGCGTCCGGGACGGGGCGGCAAATGCGCACCCTCGACCGGCGGCGGCAGTTTAAGCATTTCCTCGGTCGGCTGAACGCTCGGAAACTGTACGCCGAGCAATTTTTCGATGTCGGGCAGATAGTAGGCGCCATATTCGCAAAGGAAGCTCACCGACTTGCCGGTGTGCCCGGCCCGGCCGGTACGGCCGATGCGGTGCACATAATCCTCGGGCCGCTCCGGAAGGTCGAAATTGACCACCAGCGAAACGTCGTCGACGTGAATGCCGCGCGCCGCCACGTCGGTGGCGATCACGATCTTTTCCTCGCCAGAGCGGAAACGCTCCAGCACCTTGATGCGCTTCTCCTGCGGAATATCGCCGGATAGCACCGGCACCTCAAAACCGTAACGCGCCAGATCATACTGCAACTTCAGGTTTATATCCTTGCGGTTGCCGAAAATCAACACCCGGTCGTATGGCTCATTGTGAAGCATGTAGAGCAACAGGGCGAGTTTGTCCTCGCGCAGCACCGAGTAAAAGGTCTGCTCGATGTTTTCACTCACCAGCTTCTCCGGCTCGCTTTCCAGAATTATCGGATCGGTGAGCCAACCCGAGGAAAGCCGCAGAATATGCTCGTCAAGCGTGGCCGAAAACAGCAGCGTCTGCCGTTCGCCTTTGCGCGGCAGCCGCGCCACGATGCGCTTGACGTCGGGGATGAACCCCATGTCGAGCATACGGTCGGCTTCGTCGATCACCAACACTTCAACCCGGCTGAGATCAAGGCTGCCGGTCGTGCTGTAATCGATCACCCGGCCCGGCGTGCCGACCACAATATCGACCACATCTTCCAGCGTGCGACGCTGTTTCTCGTGATCCATACCGCCGAACACCGCGACGTTGCGCAACGGAGTGAACAACCCCAGCGACACCGCGTCCTTGTGTATCTGCATGGCCAGCTCGCGGGTCGGAGCCAGCACCAGAGCGCGCGGCTGACCGATCTTGCGGTTTTCCTGCGGATTATTGAGCAGACGGGTAAAGAGAGCCAGCAGAAACGCCGCCGTCTTGCCGGTGCCGGTCTGCGCCTTGCCGGCGAGATCGCGCCCTTCCAGCAGCGGCGGAAGCGTCATCGCCTGTATCGGGGTGCAGTATTCAAACTCGGCATTTTGCACGCCAAACTGCACATCTTCGTGAAGCGGAAGATCAAGAAAACGGGTTTTCCCCTCGACCCGGGGCACGTCGCGCAACTCCGCCGGTTTTTCCGGCCGGATCACCTGAGGAATCACCTCGGCGGCCGCCGGTTCGGATTTGCGTTTGCGCCGTTTGCGTTCGCGCTTGGCTTCGTCGGCGACAACGATCGACACCGCCGCGCCCTTTTTGCGCTCGCGCGACTTGTCGCGGTCTTTGTCGCGGTCTTTGTCGCGGCTCTTGCGGGCCGCCGGCCGGGATGATTTCGGCGTGATGGTGACGGTAACTTCGCCGCCACTTACACCCAACAGTTTTTTGATCTTCTTCTTCAGTGAATTGAACACTTTTACCCCGATTCTGGTATTATTAGGCGGCACTGCCAAAACTCCCGCCGCGTCTTTTCGCCCCCCGTTTTGCTGCTTTCCTGCTGCCCCTCGGGCTTTACCGCTGAGGGTAAAGCCGCTTCGGGAACTTCAAAAAATCAGCTTCACGGCTGGACGAAAATCCATCGACGCAAATTTTGGCTGTATCGCCTTATTACGGAATCAACTTAAACGCTTTGACCAGATCCGCGATCTGAGCGTCGTTGATCGGCTTCATGCCGCCGAGACCGGCGGCCGCGATGGTGGCCTTGGCGCTGAACTCCGCGACTTCCATCCGGTCATAAGCCTCAAGCAGCGTCTTGCCGCTGGAGACCATGCAATCGTTCTGTATAAGAATGATCGGATAACGCGGCGAAATCGTCGAAGTCACCTTGTCGATGTCGCGGAAATTCTCGCCGAACTCAAACATCGGCATCTCACGCAACAGAATATAGCTTTCCGGTATCACCCGCGGATCGAACATCGTGTTGGCCGCCCCGTAAGCCGTCAGGTTGGGCGGGTTCGCGATGATGAGCGAATTGATCTCGGGCTGCGCGTCGAATATGCGGCGGAAGAACCAGGCGGCCCGGCTCGGCAGCTTGTCTTCCTCGTAACGCTTGCCGCTGATAAGCACCAGATCGTCTATGTCGATATTGCCGCGGTCGGTGCCAAACGGCGTGATGAGAAAGCTGTCATTGGGCAGACGCACCGCAAACGTACCCTCGGTGCTGGTAAACAGCATCTGCCGGTAGGCGCGGCGGATGAGCTGCACCATCTGGTAGCGCATCTCAAGCTCCTCGCTGGTATGGGCTTCCGGCTCGTACGGGTGGAAATCCAAATTGCGGTTGATGAGCGAAAACTCGATCTGGGTGTCGGACAGATAATTGATCTTGCCGATACGGTTCGCCCGGTTGATCAGACGGGCGCAGAAATCGAGCGTCTCAAAACGCTGAAACGCCTGAAGCAGCGTCGCCCCGGCGCAGCAGGCCCCGTGATTTTCCAGCAGGATCGTGCTGTGCCCCGCCTTGAACGCCTCCGCCACGTTGCGGCCGAGAGCTTCGCTGCCCGGCACCTCGTAGGGGGCGTAACCCACCGTGCCGCAAATCAACTTTGCGGTGGGGTGGATGTGCGTGTCCGGTATCTTGCCGGCCACGCTGAACGAAACCAGCGCCGGCGGATGGGCGTGCAAAATCGCCTTGACGTCGGGGCGCATCTTGTATATCGCCCGGTGGAACGGAAATTCGCTGGAGGGCTTGTGCCGCCCGGTGATGGTGCCGTCGGCATGCACACACACGATGTCGTCGCGCTGAAGCGTGCCCTTGTCGATGCCTCCGGGGCTGATCCACATGTTGCCGTCGGAATCCATGATCGACAGATTGCCGCCGGAAGTAGTGGTCATGCCATATCCATAAATGCGCTTCATGATCTCAACGATCTGATCGCGCGGGTGAGTGTAGTTGATTTTTTCCATGATCTCCATTATCCCCCGTTTGCCGGGCCGTTCGCCCGGATGATTGTGTAATCTTATAATATACACCCGTTTGCCGATGCTTTCAAGCCGCCCCCGCCGCCATGTGGAAATATAAGCCGATTATACGCCGTCATCATTTGCCGGGACGGTATTTTTATGCTATTTTATATGATGACACAAATTTCTTCGGAAAGGACGCCTGATGAAATTAAAGAAAATCGGTTTTTTCATATTGAAAATCGCCATCGCAGCCGGCATCATCTGGTGGTTGTTTCGAAATCCGGCCGACATCATCAAGTCACTTAAAGATTTCAACCTCTGGTGGCTGATCCCGGCTTTCATCACCTACTATTTTCACATGTGCGTGGTGGCGTGGCGGTGGAACAAACTTACCGGAGTGCTCAACATCAAATTGACTCCGCTGGAAGCGTTTTCGCTCAGCATGCAGGGGTATTTCTTTTCGCTGGTCATGCCGGGCGGCGCGATCGGCGGCGACGTCGTCAAAATGGGAATGCTTTCCAGCCGTTCGCCGCAGGGCAAAAAAATGGACGGAGCTTTCACCATTTTGATGGACCGCATCGTCGGCATGATCGCTCTTTTTGCCCTGGCTCTGATTTTGCTGGCCTGCTCCATACCGCACCTTATGAACGTGACACACCCCGGACTTATCGAAACCGATTTCGCAAGGCACATTTTCATCGCGGTGCTGGCCGTTGTCTGTCTGACCGGGCTGGCGGCAAGTTGCGTCATATTCATGCACCGCATTCTCGAGAAGATACCTCCGTTTGGCATGCTTATGCGGCTGGGCGACCGCTGGACTCACGGCATGGTCACCCGCCTTTGCGGAGCCGCCGACCTCTATGCCGACAACTGGAAACTGGTGACCGAAATGACGCTGCTCAGCGTCCCTCTCGTGCATCTCATGACCGTGGTGTCATTTTTCTTCATCATGACCGGCTTGCACGTCGAGGTTTCGATACTTGCTCTGATCACCTCGGTCACCATCGGCAATATCGTCGGCCTGCTGCCGATCCTGCCGGGCGGCTTCGGCGGGCGCGACGTGGCGGTGATCGTACTGCTGGTCGCCTCCGGCATCCCGGAACCGGTCGCCACCGCGGCGATGGCGATCTACACTATGCTGCTGCTGTTTTGCGCGCTTTCCGGCGGGGGATTTTTCCTGTTCGACCCGGGGCGCAAAAATACGGTAAAGATCCTTGAAACCGAGTCGGCGAAAGAGTGATGCCATGGACGATATTCAACTTGAAATAAATCTCACCCCGCCTAAGCGCAACCGGTTCCGCGAAGCAGTCGAGCGCGGCGAATTCGTCATGCTCGTCGAACACTCGTCGCCCGGCAAGGCCAATCCGCCCGAAGCCTGCGCCGAAAGACTCGCCGCTCTCGAAAAATGCGTGCTCGATATAAGCTCGGTCAACACCGCGCTGGCCATCACCGACCGCGGCTTCACCATCGACGCATGGCGCGCCGTCGAATACGCCGCCGCGCTGTCTCCCGAAAACCGCGACCGCCATCTGGTCTATATTTCGGGGCGCGACACCGCGCCGGAGGAGGTGCGCAACCTGATCTCCATCGCGGCCAACAACGGCAATCTCAACGTGGTCGCTACCACCGGCAGCGCGCTTCCCGGCGACGGCGTGCGCGAAACCAGACGGCGCAGCTTCACCGAGAGCGTCAACATTTTGGAAATGATCGGCGAACGGCCCGCAAACAACTTCTTTACCGGCGGAGTGGTCAATCCCTTTCAGTACACGCCGTTCACCCTGCTCGGTCAATATGGCAAACTCGCCCGCAAATATCTGGCCGGCGCCTCGTTTGCGGTGACGCAGGCCGGGTGGGACATGCTCAAACTTCAATCGCTTTTCTGGTATCAGATGGGGCGCGGAGTTTACAACCCGATGATCGCCCGGCTGATACTGCTCACGCCGGAGCGGGTCGAGCAGATTCTCAACGGCGGCATGCCCGGAGTGAACATCTCGCCGGACTTCCGCAAGATCCTCGACAAGGAGCTGCGCTACTCGGTCAACCAGTTTGAATCGGCTCAACTGCGGCGGCTCGAACTTCAGGCCGCCGGGTGCCGACTGCTCGGATTCAGCGGCATTCAACTGGCCGGGGTCGACCAACCCCACCGGGTCAAGGTGGTGGCGGAGCGGATCGGCGCGGCCCTGCGCGAATTCACCAGCTTCGGCCATTGGCTTGAGGAATACAATTCGTACCTTGCCCGCACCGAAATGGCTCCGTTTTCCAGCAGTTTCTACCTTTATGACCGCACTCTGCACCGGCCCTACCCGACCGAGGCTCCGCCGACCGCCAACGAGGTCGGGTCGTTGTGCGTCACCCCGCTGGAAAAACTCAAGTTCAATCTGCGCCGCGCCCTCTTTGAGCGGAGCAGCCGCAGACCGGGCGGCTCCACGCTCGGCAAAAAACTGCTTTCCCATTGCCGCGGCTGTCAACGCTGCCGCCTGGCCGACACCTGGTTTGTCTGCACCGAAAACTGCCCCAAAAGACTGGCCAACGGCCCCTGCGGCGGCGTACGGCCCGACGGCGAATGCGAGCTGCAAAACTTTGAGTGCATCCACAGCCGCATCGCGCGGCTCGCCCATTGGCGCGGCGAGATCGCCCGCGTCGATGAAAAACTCCTGCCGCCCGGAAGGTGACAAGCCATGAACCGCGATCCGAATAAAGTGGTGGTCGCGCTTTCCGGAGGAGTGGATTCCTCGGTCGCAGCCGCTTTTCTTATGGAAGCCCACCGGCAGGTCGAGGCCGCCACGCTGCGGCTGCGCCACCCCGACCCGGAATTTTCGGCTTCGCAGCTTTGCGCCTCGCGCAGCGACGAAGCGGCGGTGGCCGACGTCTGCGCCAAGCTCGGCATCGGCCACAAGTACCTTGAGTGTTTCCCCCGTTTTGAAAGCCGTGTGCTGTGCCATGCCGCCGCCGAATACGCGGCAGGGCGCACGCCGAACCCCTGTTGTGACTGCAATCTGCTGGTGAAATTCGCCGCCCTGATCGAATACGCCGACTCCATCGGAGCGGCCAAAGTCGCCACCGGCCATTACGCCAGACTTACCACCGGCGACGACGGCGGTATTGCATTGCTCCGGGGCGACGACCCGGTCAAGGATCAGAGTTATTTTCTCTACCGCCTGACCCAAAGCGATCTCGGACGGCTGGAATTTCCGGTCGGCACGCTCGAAAAAAGCGAAGTTCGCCGTATCGCCGCCCGGCACGGTTTTGTCACTTCAGACAAACCCGACAGTCAGGACGCCTGTTTTCAGGTGCCCGGCGAGTGTTTCGGCGAAACGCTCCACCGCCTTTGCGGATTTGCCGCCAAGCCCGGATTCTTCGTCTATCAGGGGCGCATTGTCGGCCGTCATGAGGGCATTCACCGCTACACGGTCGGGCAGCGCAAGGGATTGCGCGTCGCGCTGGGCGAACCGGCCTACATCAAATCTATCGACGCCGAAACCGGTGCGATCGAGCTGGTGACCGATCGCGCACTGCTTGAAAGCACTTCATTTATCGTGGCCAATATTTGCTGGCAGTCGGGGCACGCGCCCGAAAACGACAATCTGACCGTGCAGGCGCGCTACCGCTCGCGCCCGGTGGCGTGCTCCATCGAGCCGGCCCAAGGCGGCAAACTCCGAGTGACGCTCCATCAAGGGCTGTCGGCGGTTACTCCGGGTCAGGCGGCGGTGTTTTACCGCGGCAACCAGTTGTTGGGAGGAGGCGTGATCGACCATGCTGATTAAGATCGTCGTCGTCGGCAAACTCAAAGACCGCTCCGTCAAATCGCGCTGCGACGAATTTGCCAAATGGCTGTCGCCCTACGCCAAACTTGAACAACTTGAGATCAACGACTCCACCCCGGCCGCGGAGAGCGAAGTCATTCTCAAGGCGATTTCCCGCGACCGCGACGCCGAAGTGATCGTTTTAAGCGAGGAAGGCCGTCAATTCACCAGCGTGGAATTTGCCCGCCGCCTCGGCGCGGCCGACCGCAAACTGGTCTTTGTCATCGGAGGCCCGGACGGTCTGACGCCGGAAGTAAAAATGAGAGCCACCCTCTTGTGGTCGCTCTCCAAACTCACCTTTACCCACGAAATGGCAAGGCTGCTGCTCTACGAGCAACTCTTTCGCGGCGTGAGCATACTGCACGGCGGCGGTTATCACCGCGAGGGCGCGCAAAAATAACGCTCTATTCGTAGTGAAGCGCGTCGATCGGGTCAAGACGCGACGCCTTCCACGCCGGGTAGAAACCGAACACAATACCGACCCCGGCCGAAACGATCACCGCCGCCGCCACCGCGCCCGGACTGGACTCGATCGGCCAGCCCAACTGACTTTCCACCAGCAGCGCGGCGCCGTGGCCGAGCATGATGCCGATCGCCCCGCCGACCAGACACAGCGTGATCGATTCGATCAGAAACTGGCGCAGAATATCGGTCGATCTCGCCCCCACCGCCATGCGCAGACCGATTTCACGGGTGCGCTCGGTGACCGAGACCAGCATGATGTTCATAATGCCCACGCCGCCCACGACCAGAGAGATCAACGCCACGCAAAGCAGCAGATTGGTCATCACCTTGGAGGTGTTGGTTATCGTGGTCATGAACTCTGCCGAATTGCGTATCCAGAAGTCGTCGGCGTCCTCCGGCTTGAGTTTGTGGCGTTCGCGCAACAGCGCGGTCAATTCGCCGATGGCCGCGTCAACCCGCTCCGGAGCGGTGGCGGTCAGCACGATCTGGTCGATCTGGATAAAACGCGGTATCAGCAATGTGTCGGTGCGCAGATTGTCTTTTTCCTCCGGATAAAGCGCGACGCCGGAGCCGGGATAAAGTTCGCTCGGCGTAGTGGCCGCCTTGCTGGTCGTGCTGGTGGCACTGCCGTATTTCAGGCCGGTCACCCGCAGCCGTACGGTCGTCCACGGGGCGATGACCACATCGTCCTCGTCGCCGCCCATCATGTTGGCTCCCTTGCTTTTCAGCACGCCGATGACCTTGAAGGTGACGTTTTGTATGCGAAGTTCGCAATCGATCGGTGACTGACCGTTGAATAATTCGCGCACAATGGTCGCACCCACCAGACACACCCGCGACCGCTCATCGACTTCACGGTCGGAGAAGGCCCGCCCCTCGCCGATTTCCCAGTTGCGAATCGAGAGAAAATCCGGGCCGGTGCCGATGATGTTGTTGGGCGAATAGTTGAGGTTGCCCGCCACCGCCTGCTTGCCGCGCGCATTGACCACCGGCACCGCCTTGCCGACGTTGACGCACTCGCGAAGCACCGCCTCGCAATCCTCCGGGGTGAGCGACATGGTCGAACCCGACCCCTGACTCACCCCGCCCATGCGAAACGCTCCCGGCATCACCATTATGCAGTTTGCGCCCATTTTTTCAATACTTTTGCGGATCGAATTCGACGAACCGCTGCCGATCTCCATCATGGCGATCACCGCCGCAATGCCGATCACAATGCCGAGCGTGGTCAACATCGCCCGCATCGGATTCCGGCGCAGGGCTTTGAGCGCGACGATAATGGTGCCGATCATGCTCATTTGTCACCTCCGCGCTCAAACGCGCCGGTGACAATGCGGCCGTCGTGTATGTGGATGATGCGACCGGCCCGCTCCGCGACTTCCAGCGCGTGAGTGACCAAAATCACCGTGATCCCCTCGGCGTTGAGCTTGCCAAACATCTCCATGACCTCCTCGCTGGTGTGCGAGTCCAAGTTGCCGGTCGGCTCGTCGGCAAACAACACCGGCGGGTGGTTGATGAGCGCACGGGCGATCGCCACCCGCTGCTGCTGGCCGCCGGAAAGCTGCGACGGGTAATGGTGCATGCGGTCGGCCAGCCCGACCCGCTCAAGCATTTCGACGCCGCGGCGGCGGCACTCGCGCCCGGAGAGTTTGCCCGCCGTGTAGGCCAGAGGCATTATCACGTTGTCGAGCGCGCTGGTGCGGGGCAGAAGGTTGAAGTTCTGAAACACAAACCCGATCAGCTTGTTTCTCACCTCGGCCCGGCGGTCGTTGTCGGCTCCGCCGACCTCCTCGCCGTCAAGCAGATAACTGCCGCCGGTGGGGCGGTCGAGACAGCCAAGGATATTCATGAGCGTGCTCTTGCCGGAGCCGGAGGCTCCCATAAGCGCGACATATTCCCCGCGGTCGATCCCGAGCGAAATCCCTTTCAACACCGGCACGTCGATCTCGCCGAGAAAATAGGTCTTGCGAATGTCTTTAAGCTCGATCAGCATATCGGCGACCTACTTTTTGTTGGCGGAGCGGCGATGCGGCATTTTGGGCAGAAACGGACTTCCGGCGTCGGCTTTGACCGATTCAACCTTGTCAACGTCCTCGACCGCCACGGCGGCGGTGACCACCAGGTCACCCTCGTTCAAGCCGCCGGAAAGCACTTCGTTGTTTACGCCGTCGCCGATGCCGATCTCAAGTTTTTCGGCCCGGATCGCGCCATTGCCCTGATCGACCCAGACCACCCGTTCCCGGCCGCTACGCATCTTGCCGGCCAGAAGTTCGCAGTAAATCTCGCGGTCGGCGGGGCCGACCAAGCCGGAGTCGGGCAGGAAACGCAAGGCGGCGTTACTCACTGTGAGTACATTTTTGCGCTGTTCGCGAATGAACTTCACCGTCGCGGTAAGATAGGGCAGCAGCGTGCCGTCGGAGTTGTCGGTGGCGACTTCGACCACAAACGTCACCACATTCTGCGACATGGTGGCGTTAAGCCGCACCTTGTGCACCGTGCCGACGAACTTGCGGTCGGGAAAGGTGTCCACGGTGAACACCACCGGCATATTGGTCTTTATGCTGCCGACGTCGGCTTCGTTTACCGAGACCCAGACCTGCATGCGGCGCAAGTCCTTGGCGATCAGAAACAGACTGGGCGCACTCATGCTTGAATTGACCGTCTGCCCGATGCTTACTCTCCGGTCGATGATGACCCCGTCAACCGGCGAACTGATTACACAATACCCGAGATTGCGTTCGGCGCGATCCACCGCCGCCTCGGCCGAAGCGAGTTTGGCCTTGGCGGTCGCCAGCATGGCCTCGCTTACCGCCACCGCCGCTTTGGATGTTACAAAGTCGGAAAGACAGGCGTCGTATTCATTGCGGGCGATCGCTTTTTTGGGCCAGAGATCCTCGGCGCGTTTCCAGTTGCTCTCCGCCAGCGTAAGTTTGGCCGCCGACTGTTTGATGTCGGCCTCGGCACTCTGCACGGCGGCGGCGGCCTGAAGTTTCTCCGCCTGCGCCTCGCGCAGAGCCACCTGATAAAGCGAGTCGTCGATCTGGGCAAGTTTCATGCCCGCCTTGACCTGCGAACCGTAATCCACCTCCCGGCCGGAAGCGTCATGCCCGAACTCGGTAACCATGCCGCCGACCTGCGCCCCCACATTTACCAGCTCCTCGGGTTCGACCGTGCCGGTGGCTCCGATCGTGGCGGCGAGGTCGCCGCGCCCGATGGTTTCGGTGACCAGCCGATAGCCGGCCCGGGGTGATAAAAAGTATTTCCACGCCGCCAGCGCGCCTGCAATGATCGCAACGATGACCAGCAGTACGGCCAGTTGCTTAAACAACTTCTTCATTTGGTTGTGCTCTCCTCAAAGAAATCTTAACCGACTAAATACAATATATATCGATCTAACGCAGAATAATGATTTTTATTGCGGCGGCGGAACTATTTTTTCAGCAAAGCGAGCACCCGGAAGAACTCCGACACACTCCACGCCTGCGCCAGACACCCGCCCGCCGTGTGCGGAGCGTCGCCGTCGGCCACCTCCGGCGCATGGCCGGGTACGCCCGATTCAAAGAAATGCGCCATCGACAGCAGCAACGCCAGTGCGCGTTCGCGCTGGGGTGCTCCGCCGGTCATCAACAACGCCTCGCAATAGGCCGGAAACGGCCAGCACCAGGCCGTGCCGTTGTGATAGGCGGGTTTGCGCGACGTATCCTCCGGCCCGCGGTAATGCCCCCAATAAGGGTGCGCCGGGTCGTTAAGCCGCCGGCCGTTGAGGTCGATCGGCAGCATATAATCCACCGGGCGGTCGGCCAGGGTGCGGATGCACCCCGGAGCAAGCAACTCCTCACAGCCGTTCAATATGGCCAGTTGACCGGCACGGTCGGTCACCGCGCCAAGGGTTATAAGCAAGAGCTGATTCGGGCGAATGTGATCGTCGGCGACCGCCTGCGCGGCGGGCACTCCGCGTGATGCGTGGAGGCAGTCGGCGGCGCAACCGTTGCCGGAGCCGAAAAAGCGGCGCGAAATCGTGTCGCGCACCAGTTTGGCGATCTTGCCGAAGCGCGGCTCCCAGCCGGAGGCGAATTCCAGCGCGGCGTACCAGAGAGCCTGTATTTCGACCGGGTAACCCTCGCGGGGAGTGCCGGCCGGGAAGTTGGTGTCCATCCAAGTAAAATGCGACGGGCTGAAAACCAGTCCGGACTCCTGATCCGCCGCAATCCCGTTGGGCGTACCCGACCAATAATTGTCGAGGATCGAAGTGATGACCTGCCGCAGCGATCGGCCGCCGCAATCGGCGTCAAGCAGTTTTTCCGATCTTGCCGCCCTGACATAATCGCGGGCCGCCACCGCCAGATAAAGCGGGGCGTCGCTGGTGTCGCGGTTGCGGTCGTCCTTGCCGCGGATCATATTGGGGATGGTGCCGTTGCGCTCAAACGAGGCAAACTGGCGGATTACCGCCGCGGTTTCGGCGCGGAAACCTCCGGTCACCAGTCCGCGCAATACGATCAAGGTATCGCGACCCCAGTCGAGAAACCACGGATATCCGGCGATCACCGTACTGAATTCGTCGCGTTTGACCACATAGCGGCGCATGGATTCATTAAAGAGGTCGTGCGGCGCGACGTCGGCCGGATAATCCCCGTCGACCGGCCACGAGACTTGGGCTGGATCAAATCCCGGCAGCGACACCGACGCCTCAAGCGTGCAAGTTTCGCCGCCTTTAAGTATAAATTCAAAATATCCGGGGCTGAAAAGATCGGTCTTGTCCTCCATCCCGTAATAACGCTCGTCGGGCAGATCGACCATGTAGTGCCACTCGTCCTCGCGCACAAACCGGCCGCCCGGCACCCGCAGCGACAGCTTGCGCACATCGGGCGCGAAGTCGAAACCGTCGCCGTAAGCTTGTACCGCCGACCGGAAACGCCCCTCCTCGCCGCGAAACGCCTTGGTCACTTCGTGATTGACCCGGTCTTCAACATCGGGGCGCAGCACAATGCGGATCGGCGAAGCATCTTCGAGCAACCCCGGCGCGCCCTCCGACAACCGGCGGTGAAAACGGATCCTGATCTGATTGGCGTCGAGCGCACCGGCGAAGTCGATCTCCAGCGGCACCCGGCAGCCCTGACCGGCGGGCGACAGATATTCCCAGCGGGCGCGGTTGTCGCCGCCGGAGTGAAAACTCACCAGTGAATCCAGCTCGATCTCCTGGGAGTACCCTTTTACGGTTATCCACGACCGGCAGCGGGTAAACATGTTATACCGGTCGGTCGGGTAGTCGGCACTGGCATTGGCGGCCAGTATCGCATGGTATTTGCTTGAAATCGTACCCCATGCCGCCGGAAAAAAAGCATAACCGCCCCGGTTGTTGGCGGTAAATACATGCAGATGACCGTCCT
This sequence comes from Victivallaceae bacterium, assembly GCA_028698975.1. Classification (GTDB taxonomy): domain Bacteria; phylum Verrucomicrobiota; class Lentisphaeria; order Victivallales; family Victivallaceae; genus Victivallis. Next base: position 20,318 of record JAQVVK010000001.1, on the reverse strand, counting down.
GCACCTGTCTTGACGAACTGTTAAGCGCAATGCGGCGGCGACCGCCGGCCGCCAGTTGCACGATCTCGCCCCTCGTGCGCCGGGTGGAGCCGTCACGGTCGTAAATCGCCACGGTGAGCCGGAGCCGCCGCTCCCGCCCGCCCTCGTTTTCGGGCGGCAGCAAAAGCGCGACGTGGCGGCCACCGTCGTCGGCAAGGCTCGTCGCCGCATCGATGGCGCGGTCGTCAAGCCGCAGCTCGGCATGAAACCGGGACCGGCTTTCGATCAGCAAAACATCGCCCGGAGCAAGCATGACTTCGCGCCGCTCGTCGCGTCCGGTGCGCCAATGGGCAAGCGGGGCCGGGGCCGCGCCGGAAATCTTCTCGATGAACTTCTCCGGTGCGGCGAGAAACTCCGCGCCCGGCCGCTTCAACGCTCCGGCGGCGGCGACGCCGCAGAACTTCACCGCCGACCGGCGGGCCATGGCGTCGGCGCGTTGGCGCAATACGGTTGCGGCCTCGGCGAACCGTTTTTCTTCCGGCAAACGCCAGTCGTCAAAGACGAAACAACGGCTGCCGCCGGGTTCGATCCGGAGTTTGTAATTTTCGCCGTCACGCTCAAATGACGCGCTTCCCCCGCTTAAAAGGTCAAATCCGCGATCCGGGGTGATGAAAGTTGGCCAGCATATTTCCCCGGCGTTGTCGCAGTCAAGGTTAAACAGGGCAAGCACAATGCGCCCCGCCGCCTCATCCGCCGCCGGAGTGCGACGCACCGCCAGCACGTTTCCGGGGCCGTTCTGCACCGGTTCGATGCGGCTGCCGCGGCCAAACGCGGGGTGGGTGGCAAGCACCCGGTTGAGGCGGGCGGCAAAATCGACCAGATTGGGCGACGCCCCCCAGTTGAGTGCGCCGCAGCCGTGCACGTCGATCTTCTCGGTCGCAAAAAATTCCGCGCCGTTGGCAAATCCGAACGCGCCGTTGCCGGCGGTCAGCGCGGCCACCGCAAACCGCAGTTTCGCGTAGACCCGCGACGTGGCGGCCAGCCGGTTGTTGTCATGGGTTTCGGCGAAGTTGACCAGCGTGCCGCAGCGGCACGAACACCCGACCGCATAGGGCAGATAGGCGGTTATCTGGTCGCGGGTGTAATTTTGAAACAGTTCCGAATACCCCCAGTCAAGTCCGCGCCGCGTCAACAACTCCTCCTGCACCGAGATCAGTCCGCCCAGCCCCTCCAGCAAAAACACGGTGTCCGGGTACTCGGTACGCACCGCCGCGGTGATGTAACTCCAAGCCTCGGCCGGCAGCATGTACCCGGCGTCGCAGCGAAAGCCGTCCACTCCGCGCCGGCACCAGAAACGAAACACCTGCGCCATAAGTTCGTGCACCCGGCCGTCGCGGTAATTGAGTTTGCAGAGATCGGCCCAGACCACGCCCCACGCGCCGGGGCTTTCAAATTTGCCGTCGGCGGAGCGCACAAAATAGTCGGGGTGCTCCGATTGCAGTTTCGACGCCCACCCGGTGTGGTTGACCGGTATATCCATAAATATGCGTCCGTTGTGGGCATGTACGGCGTCGACCAGTTCTTTAAACTGCTCCATCGGCGTCGCGGTCGGGTCAAAGTCGGCCAGAGCCGGATCCACCGCAAAATAGTCGGTCGCCGCAAACGGACTGCCGTAACGCCCCATGCGCCCGAAAGACGTCGGCGTCGGATGCACCGGCAAAAGTTGGACAATGCGGCAGCCGAGGTCGCCCATGATGTGGTCGAGCTTCGCCGCAAGTTTCCGAAACGTGCCGGATGGCGGTATAACCGTATATCCGTCGCGGTCGAGCCGGTCGAGATCGCAAGCCGGAGCGGCCGACGAAGTTGCCTCCATGCCGGGTCGAAACTGCCGCACAAAGGCCGAATACATCGAGTTGCCGCCGACCGTCGAAGCCGGTTCCACTTTCAGATGTATGTTATCGCCGTCGGCCCACAGCACCTGACCCGCGCCGAACGGCACCACGCAGCACTTGGCCTCGAAGTCACCGGGTTCGACCAATGCCAGCGTGATTTCGGCGGCTCCGCCGCCGCAGGCCGCCAGCTCGATGTCATGCCAGTCAAGGCCGGAAATCGCCTTGTCTTCGCGGGTGCGGGCGATGAGTTCGTCACGCCGCACCGCGGCGCGGCCGATGTTGGTGCGCACGACCGGCCGGCCCCAGACCGGGTCAAAACCCTCAACGCGAAATGTCACCGCGTCTCCGGCGTAAAAAATGGCGCAGTCCGGTAAAATCATCTGACGCATAAGTCATTGTCCCCAATACGGCGGCGTCATGTTCAGTCGTCAACCGCCAATTCAAATTCAAGCGACACCCGGCCACCCGGCGGCGTCGGCACGGTGGTGAGATTTTCCAGCAGTCTTTTTACCGACCCATCCATTGCCGCCACCCCGCACGGGCGTACCAGCTTGGCACTTATCACGTTGCCGTCGGAGGCTATGTCAAGCTCGATCCCAACCGACGGGCGCGATCCGCGCAAAAAGACACCCTCCGGCTGAGTCCACCGGCTCTTGATGAATGGAGCCAAAAGTTTGCTGGCGTAATCTTCAAGCCGCTCGTTGGCTCCGCCGCCGGGAGTGCGGTTGTCGGGCTTGCCGTACTCCTGCCCCTGATTGCGGGGGCCGATCGGCACGTTGCGGTTGGGGTTGTAAACCGCCTGCCGCAAACGCTCGTTTTCGGCAGCCTGACGCTTGGCTTCCGCCTGCCGTTTGGCCTCGGCCTGACGCTTGGCTTCGCGCTCTTTGCGCTGTTTTTCGGCAAGACGTTTTTTATCGGCGATGCGTTTTTCCTGAAGTTTCTTCTCGGCAAGACGCTTTTTCTCGGCAAGACGCTTTTCCACCGCGACTTTTTCGGCCGCCCGTTTTACCGCCGCCTCATCGACTTTAGGCTCAACCGGTTTGGGCGCGGGCGGAGGCGCGGGCTCCGTCGGCCGGTCGGTGCCCGCTTTGGCGTCCGCCGTCGGCCGGGTACGCATCGGCTGCCCCACAATATAATCGTGCGACAGCTCGCGCCCGCCGATCTTGACCCGAAACATATTCTCTTTGCGCGGCTTGAAGTAGTCGAGCAATCCGACCAGAAACAACGGCCCGATCAATATCGCGACATGAATTATCAGCACCGCGCACCAAATACGGCGGCGGCGGGCCGGGCCGCCGTCGGCGCGGGGCGCGGTCTTGGCAAATCGTTGCGGCACAGGCGGGGTCATCGCTTACTTGCCCTCCGCCCGGGTGACCAGCGTGACATCGTCAAAACCACAGCCGCGGATCGCCGACATCAGATTGATTACTTCGACATAACGCTGTTCGCCGTCGGCGCGCAAAAGCAGCGCGGTTTTAGGCTCCTCGGCTTTTAGCCGCCGGAGTTCGACGGCAAGTTCGTCGAGCGTGACCGCGCGGCCGTCAAACTCGACGGTGCCGTCACGGGTCAGATTGACCGCCTTGACCTCGTCCTCGTCGGGCAGCGAGTCGCTGTTCATTTCCGGCGGTTTCACGTTGGTGCCGTACTCCATGAGCGGCATGGTCAGCATAAATACGATCAACAAGAGAAACGTGAGGTCGAGAAGCGGCGTCACGTTGATCTGGTCGATCGCGGCCATCTGCGACCGCGGACGTCTGCGGCTCCTCATTTGAGCGGTTCTCCGTCAGCCGCGCTTTTGGCCGCCTGATCGATGGCCAGCTGCTCAAGTTTTACCCGCACCATGAATTCCTCGGTGAAGTTGTCCATCGATATGGTCAGGTTGCGGATCGTCGATGTGAGAAGGTTGTAACCCACCAGCGACGGTATCGCCACGATCAGACCGGCCACCGTGGTAAGAAGCGCGCCCGCCACACCGGGAGCCAGCGCGGCAAAATCGCTCTTGCCCGCCGCCGCAATACCGCAAAAGGCCAGCATCACGCCCCACACCGTACCGAACAATCCGCAGAAAGGACTTACACTTACCAGCGTGGCCAAAAGCCCGATACGGGTCTCCAACTCCTGGATCTGCCCAGAAACTTCGCGCTCCAGCACCGCTTCCACCGCGTTGTACTGGGCGTCGGAGAGCTTCACCGGCCGGTTGCCGGGCGCGGTCGCCGAATATTGCCGGTTTAGCGCGTCGTTTTCATAAAATTCCAGAAGCCGCTCGACGCCGCCGCAATAAACCCGGGCCACCGGCCCCGGATCCTGCGCGGCGTCGCGCACCAGACCGGGCGACGCGATATTGTTTTGCACCGAGCGGAACCGGTTCAGGAACCGGTCCGAACAAACTTTCGCCCGGTAAAGAGCCAGAGCTTTGTCGATCATGACCGTCCAGGTAAACACCGACCCGATGAGCAGCAGCACCACGATGCCCTTGCCCAGCATATCGCTGTTTTCAAAAGCATAATAAACTCCGGGCGAAGCAGCGACAATGCGCATCGGAAAAAACATACCAACAGACAACATGACAAAATCTCCGCTTATTTTTAAAAACCACTTTATAAAATATAATTCGGGGTTTATATTCTACAAGTGACATTTCGAGTTTATCCAAAAAAAGTATGGTTTTTTTGATTTTATAGGAGTTATTATGACCGAAAAGAAATTTGTTCTCGGATTCGACATCGGCGGCACCAAGATCGGCATCGGCCTCGCCTCGACGGATGGCGAACTTTTGGGGCGCGAACGTCTGGAAAACAAGGACACCGATCCGGCGGACGTTTTGCCGAAACTCGCCGCCGCCGCCAAACAAATGGTCGCCGCCGCCGGGCTGTCAATGGATAAGGTCGCCGCATTCGGCATTTCAGCGCCTTTCCCCGCCGACGCGGCACGCGGCATCATGACCAATCCGCCCAACAACCCCAAGTGGCGCAACGTGCCGATCCTCGACTATCTGCGCGAACACCTCGGCATTGCCGGATGTTTTGAAAACGACGCCAACTGCGGAGCTTTGGCCGAGTGGTTCTTCGGAGCGGGCCGGGGGTGCAAGGACTTCATCTATCTTACCATGAGCACGGGTATCGGCGGCGGCATCGTTTCGTCGGGCCGTCTGGTGCGCGGCGGCAAGGCGTTGAGTGCCGGAGAGCTTGGCCATATCGTAGTCCAGCTTGACGGCCGCCAGTGCAACTGCGGCATGAAAGGTTGTTACGAGGCGTATTCCGGCGGCCGCGCCGTTGCCCAAAGAGTGCAAAAAGAGCTGGCCGGCCAGCCGGACAGCATGATTATGAAACTGGTCGGCGGCAAGGTCGAAGACATCGACATGGTCGCCATCGAAAAGGCGGTGCGCGCCAACGACCCCTATGCGACCGCCGTCTGGGATGAGATGAGTTTGCGCAGCGCACAGGCGTTTGGCATTTTCATCAACGCGTTCAATCCGGAGAAGCTGATCCTCGGCACTCTGGCCTGGGCGATCGGCGACCTCTACACCGACCCGATCAAAAAATATCTGCCCCGGTTCTGCTGGGCCGAGCCGATGGCCGCCTGCGAAATCGTATCGAGCGAGCTTAAGCGCGACATCGGCTATTATGCCGGCGTGGCGGCGGCTCTGAATTATCTCAAGGAACAAGGCAAACTGGCGTGAGCGGGAAGATCATGGAAAACAAATCAACTGAAAAAAAAGAGAAGAGCAAATTTCGCATCTATGTCGAATTTATCCCGTTCTGGTGCCTCTACAAACTGATTCACTTTATTCCGTACAAACTCGCCATGCGCGGATCGGCGATCATGGCTGCGCCGATGCCGGTGCTCGACCGTAAGCATTGGCAGCGCACCGTGCGGCATATCATGCACGCCGGCATGGCCGCAAACGAGACCGAAGCCAAAGCCATCGCCCGCAGCAGCAACCGGGAATTTGCCAAGCTGCTGATCGAAATAATCAAGTTCGACCAGCTCTACGAACTCAAAAAAATGCGTTTTACCGGTTCGCCCGAAAGCATCGCTTCAATGCAGCACCCCGACGGCACGCCCGGAGATCAGTGCATCATTATTACCGCCCATTACGGCAACTGGGAAGTGGCCGGCACCGGGTTCTCCAACTTGGCCAACCGGCCGATGAGTTCACTTATGCGCGCCTTTGGCAACCCGTTGATCGGCAAGCTGATCCTCGGCCACCGCGCCGGGCCGCAGCATGAACTTATCGACAAAAGAGCCGGTCTGCGCCCGCTGTTGCGCGCCGCCAAAGAGGGGCGCAACCTCACCATGCTGATCGACCAGCACGCGGCGGGGCAGGAGGGGGTGGTGTGCGAATTTTTCGGTCACCCGGCGCGGGTGCACGCCACACCGGCATTGCTTCACCTCAAGACCGGGCTGCCGATCCAGCCGGAGATAACCCGGCGGCGCAGCGACAATTTTGAGTTCGACTTCGAGCTGGGCGACCAGATCCGCTACACGCCGACCGATGACAAGAAACACGATATTGAAGTAATCACCCAGATGTGCATTTCCTCGCTCGAAAAAATGATCCGCAAGCAGCCGGAGCAATGGCTGTGGGCACCGCGCCACTGGCTCGACATCGAGCGGCGCGGCTCTGAAAACTATGTCAACTGGGTGAGCGAACACCGTAAGGCCGCCGCCGCGCAGGATAACGGGGAGGTCAGGTAAAAATGCTTTACCTTTTGGCTGATCTGGCCAATTACCTTTCTCCGTTGCGGTTGTTCGATTATGTGACGTTTCGCACCGGCGGGGCGGCTTTCACCGCTTTTCTCATCGTGGTGCTGCTGGGCGGCCGCACAGCCAGTGCGCTGCGGCGTCTCAACGCCACGGCGGCGGAGCGGCTGGCCGGGCTGGTGCCCGATGAATTCATCGACAAGGAAAAGAACCGCACGCCGTGCATGGGCGGTATTTTGCTGATCGGCGGGGTGCTGGTTTCGTCGCTCCTGTGGAACAACATGAGCAAGCCGATCGCTCAACTGCTGGTAGTAGCAACCGCGGCTTTTTCACTCATCGGCTTCTACGACGATTTCAACAAGGTGGTGCGCAAGAAACGCGACGGCATCCCGGCCAAGCTGAAGTTCGGCCTCCAGCTTCTGGTCTCCGCCGGAGCGGTGTTTTGGATGACCCGCATACCCGAATTGTCGCCCCTGATGTCAAAATTGATGGTGCCTTTCATGAAGACGCCGCTCGACCCGGCCGGATTTCCGTGGCTGGCCACACCGTTCTTCACGCTGCCTTTCGCGGTGCTGGTGATCGCCGGAGCGTCCAACGCGGTCAACCTGACCGACGGCAAGGACGGGCTGGCCACCGGCTGCACCATTTTTTGTTCGCTCACCTACGCGGCGTTTGCCTACCTGATGGGACACCGGATTTTCGCCGATTATCTGCTGGTGCCTTTCCTCCCCGGCGCGGAGGAGGCGATGGTCTTTGCCGCCTCGCTGTGCGGCGGATGCATCGGATTTCTCTGGCACAACTGCCACCCGGCGTCGATGTTTATGGGCGACACCGGCAGCCTGGCTCTGGGCGGCGCGATCGGTCTGCTGGCGGTGCTGGTGCGGCAGGAGATACTTCTGGCACTGGTGGGCGGCGTCTTTGTGATGGAGGCCGGTTCGGTGATGATACAGGTGGCCTCGTTTAAGCTGACCGGCCGCCGGGTCTTTTTGTGCACGCCGATCCACCACCACTTTGAACGGCTGGGGTGGACGGAAACTCAGATCGTGGTGCGTTTTTGGATCCTCGCCGGAGTCTTTTCGCTTCTGGCGTTGGCCACATTGAAACTGCGCTGAGGCGGCATGACCTGTGTAGATTTGCACACGCACAGCCGGTTCTCGGACGGCACCGATTCGCCGGGGGAACTGCTTGAACAGGCGGAGCTGATCGGTCTTGCCGCCGTGGCATTGACCGATCACGACACCACCGCCGGGCTGGGCGAATTTCTGGCCGCGGCCCGGCTTCACCCCGGGGTGGAAGCGATTGCCGGGGTGGAGATTTCGACGCTGTTTTCGGCTCGGGAACTTCACTTTGTCGGGTTGTTTATCGACCCGGCCGATCCGGAGCTGGCGGCATTTCTCGCCGAAATGCGCGAAAACCGCCGCCGCCGCAACGAGGCGATCAAGGCCAAACTCCATTTCCTCGGCTACCCGGTCGAGTGGAGCGACCCCGCATTCGGCGGGCTTGACCCGACATCGGCGGGGCGGCCTCATTTTGCGCGGGTTCTGGTCGAGCATTACGGATTTCCGACCATGCAGTCGGTGTTTGACAAGCTGCTTAAAAACGGCTGTCCGGCCTATGTGAGACGCGAATTGCCCGACCCGTCGCGCGCCATTGCCGCCATTCATGCGGCGGGCGGAGTCGCGGTCTGGGCGCACCCGGTATATCGCGAACGCAACGAACGCGCCTTTGTGCGGCGGGTGCTCAAACGCTTTGCGCCGCTCGGGCTGGATGCGGCCGAGGCCTATTACAGCATGTTCGGGCCGCCGGAAACCGCGCTGATGCTGGAGATGACTTCGACATTTGGCCTCGCCGTTTCCGGCGGAAGCGACTATCACGGCAAAAACTCCCCGGCGGTGGCTTTGGGCGAAGGAGCCGGCGGTCTGAGAGTGCCGGCCGAGGTGGTCGCAACCTTGCGGGAAAAAAGCCGAATATATCAGCCGGGCAAGTGATTACAGTTTGAAAATTTTTAAATAAGTGATATTTTATATTATAGTTTAATTATTTTCATTCGTTAATCACTGTTTTATTATTATTATCGGAAAAGGTCCTGCTATATGATCTACCGCCGCTGGAACGGTGACATGGTCATCGATCATATTCTTACCCGAAACAGCCAAGAGCCCTTGAATTCCTACTATTACGCCACCACCTACCCGAGCGTTTATGCCGCCGCCACCCGGTTTTACGGTTCGTGGCGCGAGGCGATCGAGGCGGCGGGGCTGGATTACTCGGTCGTAAGAAAATATCGCGAGTGGAGCGACCAGCGGGTGATTGACGAAATCAAGGCGTTGCATGAATCCGGAGAAGCCCTTTCTTCGCAGTTCATACAGACCAACCACCGGCCGCTTTATCTGGCCGCGCTGAAACGCTTTCGCAGCTGGAGCCGCGCCGTTATGGCGGCCGGTTTCGATTACAGCAGCATACGTCTGCGCCGCGCCATGACGCCGGACGAGATCAAAAAACAGATCATAGAGCTTTACCGCCGCGGCGAAAACCTCGCCTACACCAATGTGCGCAGCCGTTACCAGTATCTTTTGGCCAATGCGGCGCGCAAACTGGGCGAAGGCAGTTGGGATTCGGCGCGCCGCAACTGCGGAGTATGCGATAATTTCCGCTCCATCGGCCAGACACGCGGCAAAGCGCGTTTGCTAAACAACCTCGGCGGCGGCAAAGCCGCCCGGCGTTGATCAATTATGTTGGCGCGCACACATTCGGCCGCGATCGTCGGCATTGACGCATTTCCGGTCGAAATCGAAGTCAACCTTTCCGGCGGCCGCTCCGCCGTCGAAAACCTCGTCAACGTGGTCGGTCTGCCCGACCTCGCCGTGCGAGAAAGCCGCGACCGGGTGCGCTCGGCCATCGCCAGCTCTGGTTTTCCGCCGCTCAAGGGGAACGCGGTAGTCAACCTCGCGCCGGCCGACTTGCACAAAGAGGGAGCCGGTTTCGACCTCGGCATCGCGTTGGCGATGCTGGCCGCCGCGGGGGTGGTCGACCCGGATAGGCTGATCCACTGCGCGGTGTTGGGCGAACTCGCGCTCACCGGCGAAGTGCGCCCGGTGCGGGGCGCGCTGCCGGCCGCCGCCAGATTGCGCGGCGAACATGGCATTGAAGCCCTGCTGGTGCCGGAAAACAATTCCGACGAGGCGGCGGTGGCCGCCGGCAATCAGCCGGCGGTATTTCCGGTCTCGTCGCTTCGCGACGCGGTCGATCTGGTCAACAACGGGGGGCGGCTGCCGCACAAAGCGATCTTCGAGGAGTGCGCCGACCAGACCGCCGGGCCGGATTTTGCCGATGTCAAAGGGCAGAAACTGGCTCGCCGCGCTCTGGAAATTGCGGCGGCCGGCGGCCATAATCTATTGATGATAGGCGAACCCGGCACCGGTAAATCGATGCTGGCGGCGCGGCTGCCCGGCATTTTGCCGCCGCTCACCTTTGAAGAAACGGTCGAGACCAGCCGCATTCACAGCGTGCTGGGCATGCTCTCGTCGGGGCGGCCGCTGCTGAACCGGCGGCCGTTCCGGGCTCCGCACCACACCATTTCCGACGCCGGCTTGATCGGAGGCGGGCGCGACCCCCGTCCAGGAGAGATCAGCCTCGCCCATAACGGAGTGCTGTTTCTGGACGAACTGCCTGAATTCAAGCGCAACGTGCTCGAAGTGCTGCGCCAGCCGCTCGAAACCGGCGAAGTGATCGTCAGCCGGGCGGCGGGCAGTTGCACGTTTCCGGCCCGTTTCATGCTGTGCGCCGCGATGAACCCGTGCCCCTGCGGACGGGGAAAGGTCGAGTTGGGCTGTACCTGCAAGCCGGAGGAAAAACGCCGCTATCTAAAGCGCATCTCCGGCCCGCTGCTCGACCGGATCGATCTACGGATACAAGTCGGCATGCTTTCGCGTGAAGAACTGCTTTCCGCGCCCGACGGCGAACCGTCGGCGGCGATCCGGGAACGGGTGGTGCGCGCCCGCCAGATACAGCGGGAGCGGTTTGCCGGGCGGCGCGGCTTTTACTGCAACGCTCAACTTACCGGCGGCGATTTGCGCAAATTCTGCGCGGTCGGTGAATCCGGGCTGCGGCTGCTGCGCGGAGCCATCGACAAATTTCAACTCAGTCCGCGCGCCTATGACCGCATTCTCAAGACGGCGCGCACCATCGCCGACCTCGCGGGGAGCGAAACCATCACCGACGAACATTTGTTTGAGGCGGTCAACTACCGCCAACAACTGTAAAAGAAGTTGAAAAAATTTGTTTTCATGTTATAGTATTTAGACCGCCGAAACAAAAAACAATCTTCGCTGGGGAGAATTGCATATCATGATTCCAGAAATCGATTTCAACCGGGTCGACCGCCTCATCGATATGGCGTTTGAGGAAGATTTAGGGGAAGTCGGCGACACCACCACCCTCGCCGTCGTACCGGAACACGCCCAAGCCCGCGCCCGGTTTATCTGCAAGGAGCCGGAAATGGTGATCGCCGGGCTGCCGGTCGCGGAGCGGGTCTTTGCCCGGCTCGACCCCGAGCTGAAGTTCACCGCGCTGAAACACGACGGCCAACGCTGCGTCAAAGGGGAAGTCTTTGCCGAAGTGGCGGGTTCGGCCCGTTCGATCTTGACCGCCGAACGCACCGCGCTCAACTTTTTGCAGCGGCTCTGCGGAGTGGCCACCACGTCGAGCCGCTATGCCGCCGCGCTCGCCGGCACCGGCACGGTGGTGCTCGACACCCGCAAGACCACACCCGGCTACCGCAACCTTGAAAAGTACGCGGTCGCGGTGGGTGGAGCCACCAATCACCGCATCGGATTGTTTGACCGGGTCATGATCAAGGACAATCACCGCGAAATGGCGGCGATGGAGGGGGCGGGCGGTATCGCCCGCTCGGTCAAGCGCGCCCGCGCCGCCTGGCCGAAACTCGAAGTCCAGGTCGAAGCCGATTCTCTCGACGAGGTGCGCGAAGCCGCCGACGCCGGAGCCGACTACATTTTGCTCGACAACATGAGCGACGAAACAATGGCCGAGGCGGTGAAGATCGTGCACGGCCGCTCCAAGCTGGAAGCCTCCGGCAACATCACGATCGAGCGGCTGCCACGCATTGGCCGGATCGGGGTGGATTTCGCCTCGTCCGGAGCCTTGACCCATTCGGTCAAGTCCTCCGATATATCGCTGGACATCGAGGTGAACCAGTGATCGCGCGGTTGACCGGCACGCTGCTGGAAAGCTCATATTCGCTCTGCGTCATCGACGCCGGCGGCGTCGGCTACGAGGCGGCCATACCGCTCTCGACCTTTGACAAGCTGCCGCATCCGGGAGAATCGGTGTCGCTTTTCATTTTTACCCAGGTGCGGGAAGACGCCATCGTGCTTTTCGGGTTTGCGACCACCGAAGAAAAAGAACTGTTTCGCCAACTTATCAACGTTTCCGGGGTGGGCGGCAAGACTGCGCTCAATATTTTGAGTGCAATGCCGGTCAACAACTTCTGCGCCGCGGTTTCCACCGGCGACCTCAAAGCGTTGTCGCGCATTTCCGGTATCGGCAAACGCACCGCCGAACGATTGGTCGTCGAACTCAAAGGCAAACTTTCGCAAGACGGCAAGCCCAGTGTTTTCGCCGATGTTTCCGGCGGAGAAGCGATCAATTCGGCCGCCAACGACGCGGCTCTGGCGTTGGAGCAGCTCGGTTTCAAACGCGAAGCCATCGACAAGACCATCAAAACCATTTTGGCCGAGCTGCCGCCAAGCGAACAGACCAGCGACAAACTGCTGCGTCAGGCGATCATCAAATTAAATTTTTGACCAGTTCGGCAAAGTGCGGATTGCGTTCGCGTCCGCCCCAGATGAAGTTGCCAAGCTAAATCCCCCGCCCCCCCGTCACTCCGGCGGCACTCGCGGCGGAGAAAACCTTTTCGCGCCCGGTTTCCACATCGGGTATGCCGCCTGCTGCCCCCTCGATCCGGCGCAGCAGCCACGGGTCGCGCAGCCAGCCGCGAGCGGCAAAAACGCCCGCCGCTCCGGTGGCGGCGATCAAACTTTCGGCCTCGATTATTGAAGCGACGTCGCCGCCGGCGATCACCGGCACCCCGGCGGCCAGTTTGACCGCATGCTGTAAACGCTCCACCCGGCCCGGCACCGGCAGATATTGCTCCCGAACCGTGCGGAAATGCACAAAAAACCGGTCAACCCCGACATCGGCCAGCCGCGGAATAAGCTGATCCAATTCATCCGGGCTTTGGAAGCCCGCCCGCAGCTTGACCGAAAACGGTGTGTGCGGCAGAACCCGCTTCAACCCGGCGGCCAGATTGACCAGCCTTGTCGGGTCGCGCAAGGCTCCGCCGCCGGCGCCGCCGGAGATCACCTGACGACTGGGACAGGCGCAGTTCAAATCAATACCGGCCGCGCCGTTGGCGGCAAAAAATTCCGCCGCTCCGCACATCGGCGAAACGTCAACCCCCATAAGCTGTATGGTCACCGGCACTTTCCCCGCCAGAAACGGCGCGGCAAATCGCGATAAAAGTTTCGGGCGCGGCACTACCTGAGAAATACGCAGAAATGGCGTGATCCAGCGCGGCACGAGGGCAAGCGAATTTGCCGCCTGTACAAATTCAGGCGACATCACCCCCTCCATCGCGCCCGGCCACACCTCCATAGGGTTCTCCTCAGTTGAGCAGAAGTTTCAGGTCGTCGATACTAAGCGAGGAGGCGGCGGCCGGATTGTCGATCACCGCGTCGAATATCTGCTGCTTCTTTTCCTGAAGCGCAAGTATCTTTTCTTCGATCGAATCGCGCACCACCAGCTTCAACGTACTCACCGGGCGGCTTTGCCCGATCCGGTGGGTGCGGTCGGCGGCCTGCAACTCGACCGCCGGGTTCCACCAGGGGTCGTAGATGATGACCGTGTCGGCCGAAGTGAGGTTCAACCCGGTGCCGCCGGCTTTCAAACTGAGCAAGAAAAGCGGTATTTCCGGGGTTTCGTTAAAGTGATCGACCCTCTGCTGGCGGTTTCTGGTCGCGCCGTCGAGATATTCAAAGGCGATACCGTCGCGCTCCAGCTCCGGTATGGTCAACGCCAGCAGACTGGTGAATTGACTGAACATCAGCATGCGGTGATGACTGTCGATATGCTCGTGCAGCAATTCAAGCAGAAGTTCGGTCTTGGCCGACGGCACGCCCCGCCCCGCCCCGTCCGGCAAAAGCGCGGGGTGACAGCATATCTGCCTCAAGCGCAGCAGCGTGGTGAACACCGTGGCGTTGCCCCGGCGGTTGTCTCCGCTCAACGCGGCCAGCTCCCGGCGGCCCTGCTCCAGCATGGCGTCGTACAATGCGCGCTGCTCCGGCTCCATTTCGCAAAAAACGATATGCTCCGACTTGGGCGGCAAATCGGCCGCGACCTGCGACTTGGTGCGCCGCAGTATGAATCCGCCGGTGCGGGCGGCCAGATCGCACTGCAACGCCTGATCCCCGGCAATGCCCGAATAGAACCTCCGGAACCCGGCCAGCGTACCGAGCATGCCGTGATGCAGAAAATCCATGATGCTCCAAAGATCGTCCGGCGAATTTTCCAGCGGCGTGCCCGAAAGCACAATGCGGTGATCCGCGTCGATGCTCTTGCAGTTTTTGGCGTTGCAGGAGCCGGGGTTCTTGATGTGCTGGGCTTCGTCAAGCACCAGAAAGCTGAAACGCAGATGACGCAGCGCGTCGGACGAAAGCCGCGCCGCCGCATAAGATAAGATCACGATGTTGCACTTGCCGGGCTTTTTCCAGAGTTTTTCGCGGTCAACCCCGGTCGCCGGAGCCGATACCTTGAAGTCCGGCACGAAGCGGTTGGCTTCGCGCTCCCAGTTGGTGACCAGCGACGCCGGGCAGACGATGAGCGCAGGCAGTGAATCACGCCCCATGCGCGAAGCGAGCAAAGCGAGCAGTTGCACGGTTTTACCCAAACCCATTTCATCGGCCAGCACCGCGTTGAGTCCGCGGTCGGTCATGCGCTGCAAAAAGGCGACGCCGTCGCGCTGATAGCCGCGAAGTTCGCCCTTGAACTCGAAACGGCGGCCGGGGTCGCCGCTGTCGCGCATCTGCGGCCCGGCGGCGATCTCCGGCACCAACGCCCCCGGCATGGCGGCGGCGATACGGGTATAATAGGCCGCGGCAAAATCGGGCACTTCAAAACAACGGGCGGCCGCGTCAAGTTTGCGCATCGCGCCCGGAGCCGCCCGGAAAAATGCGGCCGCCGCGTCGGACAAAGCCGCGATGCCGCGCCCCGGCACGATGATGTAGGGCAGACGGGAGTCGGCGGCGGCACGGCAGACCTTCCAGTCCAGCGGGGTTCCCATCGATTCAAGTTTGTAGCCGACCGCAAAACCGTCGTCGCGGCGAGCGATCAGGTGGCAGTCAAGCGAAATACCCGGCACGCCATCGGCTCCCCGCAGCATGGCGGCCAGCCGCCCGGAAAGCGAGAGGCCGGGGCGGCGGCGCAGCATTTCGGGCAGAGCGCGGTCGAGGAAAAGCCCGGCCTGAAGCGCACCGGCCAAACGGAAGAGGCCGTCGCGCCCTTCGAACCCAAACAGCTCCAGATCGTTTTCAAATTCGCGCTCCATCGCCTCGTCGCGCCGCCAAAAGACCGTGCCTTCGCGCACCAGCCGCCCGGTGCCGGGCGGAAAGGCGGACAGTGCACCCGACGCGCTGCCGTAAATATAATGCACCGCAAGATCGAGCCGGTCGTTGCCGAACTCGCAATCAAGCAGAATCCCGCCGGAACGGGTTTCGGTCTCCAGTTTTGCGCCGCGTACAACCGGCAGCGGGAACCCGGCCAGATACTCGTCAACGCTTTTGCCGGCCGGCGGCTTCAATTCGGCGGAGCGGAAAAAGTTACGGAGCCAGCTGATCTCGCAGACCGCCGGGATAAAGAAATATTCACCCTCGTGGCCGATCCAGCACCCGGAGCGGCCGGTAATCACCTTGGCCGAGGCGCAGGGCAGCAACGCCCCCGCCACTTTGACGCCTGGCGAGAGATGCGGCTGATCGCCGTCGGATACCAGCAGCACCGGTTCGGCTGATTCGCGCCGCACCTTGAGCTGGCGGCCGTTGCGGTAGAAGCGCGGGAAATCGATCAGCGAATGAAAGAATTCGGTGGTGTTTTCGGCGTCAAGTTGAATTTTTGAGTTGTCGGCCTCTCCAAACACCGCCAGAAAACGCACGATCTGCTGCTCCTGCAGCGAAAGCTGTTCAAATTTCAGCGTGACGGTCAGCGATTTTTCAAAATAAAGTTTGCGCAGATTGTTGAGGTTTCCGAGATAACTGCGGTCGCCGCAATACATCTTGACCGACAGCGAGGCGGTCTCCCACTTGCTCGGCACATGGGGAAAAGCCGATTCGGCAAAGACTTCCAGCCACGCCTTGGGCGGCGCGGCCCGCTCGATCAACTCGGCCAGCGACTTGCGCACCAGACCGCCGTAGTAGCGGGCGGCTTCCTCGCCCGACGAGGCCGCCGCCACCGCCGGATTGAAGCGGCCGCCGTACATCACCAGCGCGACCGCGTGACGGCACAGCTTGCGATGGCGGCCGCCGCACTGCGAACACTCTCCGGAAGCGGTTTCACCGGTTTTGACCGCGACGCGGACAAGCCCGCCGTCCTGAAAACAGCCGATCAGGGTGCCGGCGGCGTCGCGCCATGCGCCGAGCAGGGCTTTGGCCTTGAGCAATGCCTTGGCCGCTTTGATCTCAATCGGCGTGGCGATCTCCGCCAAACGATCTTCGAAGCTTTTTTTCATCGCAACTCCGTTGGTGTAAAACCGTGAACATATAAGATAACCCCATAATGGCAATTTTTCCAGTTTGGCGACACCTATAATTGAAAAAAATACATACGAGTGATATATTAAGCTGATCGATTTTACAGAAACAACCCATACAGGATATGAAATTATGGAAAAGACCTACCTCGGGGTGGACATTGGAAGCACTACTTTCAAGGCCGTCCTGATGAACGACCGGGGCAAAGTTCGTCACTACATCTACCAGCGCACCAAACCGGTGGACACCGGGCGCGTCCGCTGCGCCGGAGTATGCTCCAAGTGCGGAGCCTGCAATTTCGGCCAGCTCCGCCAGACGGTGGATAAGTTTCTGCAAGACGCCGGAGTCGCCAGTCTGAGCGACGTTGCCTGCACCGTCGTGACCGGCAGCCAGATCGTTTCCGACACCGCCGACTTTCTCCCCTATGATTTCCGGGTGAGCGAAGTCACCGCCCATGTGGCGGGCGCGCGCTGCTACTACCCCGATGTCAAGGCGATCCTCGACGTCGGCGGCCAGGACAGCAAGGCGATGGTGTTCAACGACAACATGCGCATGTGGAACTACAAGATGAGCGGCATCTGCGCCGCCGGCACCGGGGCGTTTCTCGACAGCGTCGCCGCCAAACTCAACGTGCCGGTCGAGGAGATGGCCGACCGCGCCAACTACGACAGCGACCTTGAATTTTCATCGGTCTGCGCGGTGCTTTCGGCCACCAGCATCAACAAGTTTAAGAACCGCTTTCCTCTGGGCGACATCATCGGCGGAGCCTGCCGCGCTCAGGCCCGCACCATCATGTCCGGCGTCGGCGAGCTGTTTCTGGGGTACAAAGGCACGATCCTCTTTCAGGGCGGCGTAGCCTACAACCGCGCCGTGGCGCATTACCTCAAGATCATCACCGGCAACGAGATCGTCATACCCGATTTCAACGGCGTGATGGGCGCGCTCGGCGCGGCCAAGCTCGCGCTCGAATTCTCCGAACTCAAGGGGCGGCTTGACCACTCGGTCGGCGCACCGGTGCCGACCCGCAATCTGGAGTCGATCAACATGCGCACCCACGCCACCCGCAAGGACTTCCTCGCCGGCACGCTGCCGGGCAAGGGCAAGCCGCTGGTCTGGCGCAATCTCTTCTTCCCGACCGAAGTATTGAACGCGATCGGCGTGCGTTCGCTTACGCTCGAAACCTATGCGGCTCTTTTCGCCCGCAACCAGCACAAGATCAAACGCGCATTTGACAAAGCCGCCTGCAAAGGCTTCTCCGGCGAAACCTGCTCGTTTCTGCGGGTGCTCGAGGGCGTGCCGCTGCCCAAGCCGGACTTTTGTGTATCGACCGCCCAGCCCTGCCAGCAGGGAGAGCGCATCTTCCGCGACCTGGCCCGCGCCTACGGCATCAACGACAATTTCTTCTCGCTTCCGACGCCGCCCAACGACGAAAACAGCGGCATGACGGTCGAACATCTGGCCGAGGAGCTGGAGCGTTCGGTGCGCCTGCTCGAAAAAGCCACCGGGTTGAAAATGGACCCGAAAAAACTTGCCGAGGCCTGCGAACACTCCAACGAAGCGCGTCATTATTCACAGCTCTGCAACGAGCTTCGTTACAATTCGCCGCCGCTTCTGCGCGGCAGTCAGGCGATTTATTTCGCCAACATCTTCAGCCAGCTTTGGGGCCGCCCCGAACTCGCGGAGATTCAAAAACAACTTTACACCGAGCTTCTGCAAATACGCGAAGAGATCGGCGACTCGGTCAAACTCGAAGACACCCACCGGCTGCTCTGGCTCCACCTGCCGCCGTTTTACGACAGCGCGCTGCTTGACTATATCGAGGACAGCTGCCATGCGCCGATCGTCTTTGAGGAGGTCAACTTCGTCGGCTGGCAGCCTCTGGACCCGGCCGATCCCTACCGGTCGCTGGCCCGCAAGATCATGACCACCGGGTTCATGGACCCCGGGCTGCGGGTGCGTTCGATCATCGACGAGGCCAAGAAGATCAGCTTCAACGGCTGCATCCTCTACAACCACGGTTTCGGGCGCTGCTCGATGTCGGACGCCTCGTTTGTCAAGCATCTGCGCGAAGAACTCAACAAGGCCGCGGTGCCGCTTCTGGTGCTCGACGGCGACTGCGTGGATACGACCATCGACCCGTGCAGTACCGAGACCAAGGTTTCCGCCTACATTGAGGCTCTTAACGAGCGCAAGTACGGTAATATATTCGGACCGTTGAAAGAGGGGAAATAACATCATGATACGCAAAGCGGGAGAATACCGCAAGGAAGTCCGCAACGAAATGCGCGGCGGCAAGGGTTCGATCAAGGTCGAGCACTATTGGGAGCCGGGTACCGAAATGCGGTCTAAAAACCGCATGTTCGCCAAACTGACCATCGAGCCGGGCTGTTCGATCGGGCCGCATCCGCACGACTCGGAAGACGAGATTTTCGTGATTTTAAGCGGCACCGCCGAAGTCAACGACAACGGCGAAGCCGTGAAACTCACCGCCGGCGACTCCATGCTGACCGGCAACGGCGACTTCCACGCGATCCGCAACATCGGCGACGATACGCTCGAGGTGCTGGCCGTGGTTTCCAACTACTGAGGAAATCATGCTCGGCGACTCTTTGCTTTTACATCTGGCCGGCGAATACGGCACTCCGCTTTTTGTCTATGACGGCGACCTGATGGTCGAGCGTTACCGCGATCTGTTTGGTTTCATACCGTATCCGAAGCTGGAGATACGCTATGCGATGAAAGCCAATTACAACCCCGGTCTGCTCAAGCTGCTGCTTGAAGCGGGGGCGGGGCTGGATACCGTAAGCCCCGGCGAAGTCTTTTTCGCGCTGAAACTGGGCTTCCCGCGTGAACGGATCATCTACACCGCCAACAACATGACCGACGCCGAATTCGAGCAGGTACTTTCCACCGGCGTAACCATGAACATCGGTTCGCTGTCGCGGCTGGCCAAGATCGCCGAGCAGCATCCTGGAGCAACGCTCTGTCTGCGATTCAACCCCGATGTATGCGACGGCGACAACGCCAAGACCATGACCGGCGGCGATCTCACCAAGTTCGGCATTTTGCTTGACGCGGTCGATGAAGTCAAAGCTCTGGTCAAAAAGGGCGGCTTGCATGTGGTCGGCCTGCACGAACACACCGGAAGCGGCCTGCAACATGCCGAGTCGGTGTTTCGCAGCATGAAAAACCTGATGGCGATCGCCACTCAGGAAAACTTCCCGGAGCTGCAGTTTCTTGATTTCGGCGGCGGCTTCAAGGTGCCGTACCGCCCCGACGAGCATCGCATCGACTATGTGGCGATGGGGGCCGAGATCACCCGTATATTTGAGGATTTCTGCAAAAGTTACGGGCGGAAGCTGGCCATGTATTTCGAGCCGGGCAAATATATGGCGGCCGAGTCGGGTCTGCTGCTCACCGAGGTGAACACCATAAAACACAACCGCAGCCGGGTCATAGCCGGGTGTGATTCCGGGTTTCCGCAGCTGATAAGGCCGGTGCTTTACAACGCCTATCACCATATCCGCAACCTCTCCAACCCGGACGGCAAAAAACAGATATACGATGTTTGCGGCAATATCTGCGAAACCGGCGACCGCTTCGCCGAACAGCGCGAACTGCCGGAAATCCGCGAATACGACATCCTGGCGATCGAAAACGCCGGAGCATACTGTTACTCGATGGGCGGCATATACAATCTTCGGCCGATGCCTGCCGAGGTGGTGATTTCGCAAGGTCGCGTGATAATGGAGCGACGCCGCCAATCGGTCGAAGAAATGACCCAACAAATTCTTTCGGAGTGCATGGAAAAATGAAGCCAATCCTTTCCGCCGCAGTCGATCTGGCCGGCCGCAACGCCGGTTTCGCTCTGCTGCGCGACGGTCAAACTCTCCGCGACGCGATACGCCCGATGAAGGGGCGCGACTCC
>JAQVVK010000081.1 GCA_028698975.1 Victivallaceae bacterium | reverse complement strand
CTCCTTTTTATTTGTTGTACGGCTCAAAAAAATTCAGCGAAGTTTTTCCGCCCCGACCGATTGACGGCAATCTTCAAGCAGACGCTCGAAACGCCGCCCGTATTCGACATAACTCGAATAACGCCATGCGGCTTTGTCGTCGTCGGACTTGTCGTCGTGAAAGACCACAGCCACATGCGGTTCCATCGAGAAACCTCCGTCGTAACCATGACGCAGAAGATCGCATACGATGGCGCGCACGTCGCCGCACCCCTCCCCCGGCCAGGTAAAGCGGGTGGTGCGTTCGCCGTTGTCGGCCAGATCGGTGCAAGCGTCTTTGATATGGACATAGGCGATGAATTCGCGGACGTTGCGGTAAAACTCCCACGACGACTGCAACGGATACGGCGGCTGGCCGAGGTGACGGAAATTGAATACCGGATTTCCGGTGTCAAATATCAGCTTGAAGTTGTCCGATTTGACGTGGTCGAGCAGTTTAAGCGTGTGTTTATACGACAATCCGCCGTAATTCATGCAATTCTCATGGCCGTAGATCACGCCGTGGTCGGCGCAAATGCCGACCAGTTCGTTGAGCTTCGCAAAAATAATTTTTTCAAGTTCCGGTGAGTCCGGAGCCTCGTCCGGCGTCATGAGGAAACTCATGCCGCGCAACATCTTTATGCCCAGCTTTTTCATACGCGGCAAAGCCGCCAGGAGTTCGGCACGGCTCGCCTCAAAGTCCTCGGCTTTGCGGGGATGACGTTTCCAGTTGGCGATCGCGCTGCCGTAGCAGTTGATCGCCACCCCGGATTCATCAAGCTGACGGCAAACGTCGTCAAACTCGGCCTCGGTCAGCGACGCAAGGTTCTTTGAACCGATGGCGCGGCTCTCGATAAAACGCCAGCCGAGTTCACGGGTCGCCTTGAGTTGAGTGGCGAAATCGCTGCCGGCCTCATCCGAAAATCCGGTAAGAAACATAGCTGCTGCTCCTTATTTTCCAAACGAATTTGCAAAGCTGCCGTCAGCCGCCGCGTTTTTGGCCTTTTTGACGGTTTTGCGGTAGCGCGACTTTTTGACCAGACCGGCCAGCATGTCGGCGTATTCGCGAGAATCGATCGGCAGCGTCACCGCTTTGTCTTTAAGCCCGGAAAGCAGAATGGCGTTGCCCAGCTCCAGCCCTCGGATTCCCTCTTCCAGCGGAGCAAAAAGCTTTTCGCCGTGGAGGATGGCCGCCGTGACGTTTCGGATAATCTCCTGATGCTCCGGCATGGGGGCGTTGCCGTATGGGATCTCGCAATTCCAGCGGGCCGGGGTGTCAAAACTCTTGGAAGTGGTGCGGCAGAAAGTCGAAGTCTCCTCTTCGTTGCGGATGAATTCGATCTTGCCGTTTTCAAAGACCAGACGGCCGCGTTCGGCGGTGATTTCCAGTCGGTTGGTGCCGGGGGCCTCGCCGGTGGAGGCGATGAAGTTGCCCACCTTGCCGTCGGCGTATTCCAGATAGGCGTTTACCTCGTCTTCAACCTCGATGTCATGATACTTGCCGAGCTTCACATGAGCCTGCACCATGGTCGGCAGGCCAAACAGCCACTGCATCAGGTCGAGCTGGTGGGGGCACTGGTTCAGAAGAACGCCGCCGCCCTCGCCGCGCCAGCTGGCGCGCCAGTCGCCGGAGTCATAGTAATGCTGGGTGCGAAACCAGTCGGTGATGATCCAGTTAACCCGGCGCACCGCACCGAGTTCACCGGAGTCGATCAACTGTTTGATCTTGCGATGCGCGGGGCGGGTGCGCTGGTTGAACATAGCCGACTTGATAAGTTTGGGGTATTTGCCGCAGGCGGCGATCAGCCGTTCGGCTTCGGCCTTATGGACCGCGATCGGTTTTTCGACGATAATATGCTTGCCGCACTCCATGGCGCGGATTGCCAGATCGGGGTGGAAATAGTGCGGCACCGCGACCATGACCACATCGACGTCGGCTTCGGCAAAGAATTTCTCGTCGTCGGTAAAGGTTTTGACTTTTTTAAGAATATCCGGAGCGATGCGCTTGAACGCTTCCGGGTTCAGATCGCAGACCGCGGTAAGTTTCGCTTCGGGCAAAGCGGAGACAAAGTTGGTGTGCATCGACCCCATATTGCCGATACCGATGATTCCAAACTTGACCTGTTTCATATCAAATCCTTTCATGTTTTGAAACGGTACACTTATATATTAACCTGTTTCATAAAGCATTTCAATGGTAAAACGTCTATTTTGTCATAGATAAGTTGTATCTTTGTATTCTAAAAAAAAGACATAAAAAATATCAAGAGCAAGAAAGCACCATAAAAACATGTATTCTTGTATCTTTTAGGATTACGCTTTATTCACGGGATAAAGAGAGGGGGAAAAATGCTTTGCATGACTTCGCGGCAGTGGAAAATCCGAAAACGCCCAAGATCACGGCGGCTCGCCGCCATCGAAAGCGGGCGATAAGATCAAATGCCTAAGAAGCTTTTGACCCCGGTCAAGGCCATTTGCAACGCGATGACCACGATCACCAGCCCGGCCAGCCGGATCAGCGGCCCCTGCAAGTGGGTATATACCAGAAACTTATTGATTGAAGATGAAAAAACCATAAACCCGAAGTTGATCAGGATCGCCAGCAGCATTGACAGCAAAGTCGACGGCAAGCCGAACTCGGCTCCATTGGCGATCACAGCGGCGATCATTCCCGGCCCGGCGATCAACGGAGCCGCCAGCGGCACCAGCGAGAGATCGGTAAAATTGCTCCGTACATTCTCCGGGTTTTTGACGAAACGCCCTTCGCGCACCGCAGTCCAGCCGATCATAAAAACCACCATGCCGCCGGCGATCTGCAAAGAATAAAGTTCGACCCGGAATATCCGGGTCAACAGAAACTGGCCGGTCACAACCACAAGTATCAAGATCAACAGTGCGGCAAAAGATGATTTCCATGAGAGTTCAAAATTCTGCCTGCTGGTCAAACTTGGCTCATAAGCAGACAGAAACATCACCTTGCTGGGGGGATTCAGCAAAGCCAAAAGGTAAAAAGCATTTTCTGAAATCTGCTCAACGTCCATTTTCAGTCCACCTCAAATCCGGCATGAACCTGCCGGCGAAAGTCCGCGTCCGACACATAACGCAATGCGATTTCCGCCATCGCCGCGGCGGCTTTCAACGCATTTTCCCGCCCGAGTTCCGAGTGGGCCGCCTCGGCAAACGCCGGAGAATGGCCGGCAATCAAATGATCGCTTATCGCAAAATACGGATGTATTCCGGGCACCAGATGCGAGAAATTGCCAAAATCGGAAGAACCATGCCCAACAGATGAATTGACAACCACCGGAGATTTCAGCGTGTTCATGCCATCGACATACACGGCATTAAGCACCGCATTGGGCCGCCGCGACCGATAAGGCACGGAAAACGGCGTGATTTTGGCCTTTGCTCCAGTCATAAGTTCGGCACCGGCAACAATATCGAGAAAACGTCGGTCAAGTCGCTCTATCCACGCTTCATCCGAGCTTCGCAAATAAAACCGGCAGCGTGCGCTCCCGGGAATAATATTGGGCATGGAGCCGCCGTTACTGACAATACCGTGAATCCGGCAGTTGTCGGGCATTTGCTGGCGAAACGCATTGACCCCGGCAAAAAGCAGCATTACCGCGTCCAACGCATTGACCCCCTCTTCGGGAGTTGTGGCGGCATGTGCTTCAACCCCGGTAAAATCCACATCATAACGTCGAATGGCGGTCGATCCTTTATCGGGCACGGTGCGCCATGATGGGTGCACCATCATCGCCGCACCGATATCGTCAAGGCAGCCCTTTTGCAACATTTTCACTTTGCCGCCGCCCGACTCCTCCGCCGGTGTGCCGAGTATGACTACACGACCGGAAATCCCGCCGTCCAACCCCCGTTTTACCGCCAACGCCGCCGCCATCGCCGCCATGGCAATCAAATTATGCCCGCAGCCATGTCCTATTTCGGGCAACGCGTCATATTCGGCGGCAATCGCAAACGCCGCCTCGCTTCCGGAGCCGCATTCAGCTCGAAACGAAGTCGGGAACCCCAGATAACCGGTTTCGACGCGAAAACCGTGAACCCTCAAAAAATCCGAAAGACGCTTGACGGCATACTCCTCGTGCCATGCCAGTTCTGGATGCCGCCAAAGATCTTCCGCTAAAGCGGCAAGTTCAGCCTTGGACTCGATAATAGTCTGATAAAGGGAGGTGATATTAGGTACTTCCATTGTTGTTCCTCAAATATTTTTGTAAATGCTATAATAGTATAGTTGCAATTTTAATATAAATCAATATATTATTTTAAGCAATTTAATACAGTTTAGGCATGATATTATGGAATTTCAGCAATTACGTTATTTTGTGGCAGTCGCCCGGCATCTGCATTTCGCCCGGGCGGCCGCGGAGCTCGGGATATCACAACCGCATTTGAGCCGGGAGATCCAGGCACTGGAGCGCAATCTCGGGGCAATGCTGCTTTCGCGGGAAAACAAATGGCGGGTGACTTTGACCGCCGCCGGGCGGGCGTTTCTTCCGGAAGCGCAACGCTTGCTCAAACAAGCCAGCGACGCGACCGAATTGACGCGCGCCATCGCCAACGGCAGCGGCGGCCGCCTGATTATCGGGTGTATATCATCAATGCTCGGCAATGACGGGTTTATCGGCTCGCTGCTCTGCATGCGCCGCAGTTATCCGCGGGTAACGGTGGAGGTGTTTGACTCCACGTCGTTTGGACTGCCGGAGAGGATTCGCGATCACAGCGTGGATCTCGGGTTGCTGCGTCCCGACCCGACATTTTACAACGACGAAGAACTCTGTTGCGAGGTTGTCTGCAATGATGAATTAGTAGTCGCAATGCCGCGCGAACACCGGCTTGCTAATGCGGATCACATATCCATAGATCAGCTTGCCGCCGAAGAATTCATCATGGTGTCCGAACGCCTTTCCGGAGTGTTCCGAAAATTCCTGTTTAATTTCTGCGCCGAAAACGGCAAATTCACCCCCGCCGTCTCCGGCGAAATCAACAACACCTACACCGCGTTGCGAATGGTCGGGGCCGGGCTTGGCATAAGCATCGTGTCATCTTCGTATATCGGCACATTTTCCGAACGGATCTGTTATCGCAGATTTACCGGGGCGGTCCCCCGGTTGCCGATTGTCGCGCTTCGCACCGTGGATTGGGAAAATCCGGCTGTGCAAAAATTTCTTGTCATACTGCGTGAAAATATACGCT
Organism: Victivallaceae bacterium; assembly: GCA_028698975.1. Classification (GTDB taxonomy): domain Bacteria; phylum Verrucomicrobiota; class Lentisphaeria; order Victivallales; family Victivallaceae; genus Victivallis. Next base: position 4,035 of record JAQVVK010000081.1, on the reverse strand, counting down.
GACCCCGAAATTCGATTTATAAAATCAGGTAATCTCTCCATCGACAATGTGTTTTGCGCTTTTAAGTGTTATAAAACTTGAAAATTACGGGTTCCCCGGTTAAATTACATTATTAAATATTGATTAATGGATTATTGATTATGGATGAATACCAGTCTGATACACCGCAAGTCACTTCCGGAAGCGTCTTTAACGTCGTCTATGTGAATCCGCTTTGGACCACGCCGGGGGAAAGCGTGACCAATTCAGACGGCGGAGTATCCATTGTTGGCGAAGATGCTTTTGCCACCGTGCAGGACGGTCTCTCCGCCGTTGTCTCCGCCGGCGTCGTCAAGTGGTCGCAGACTGAATCATGGGAAGCTTCCGCCGCCGCCAACGGCAAAGCGGTTTCGATCATCTGGAGCGGGGCGGCCGACAACACCGGCACGCTTTGCGGCGGCAGTTTCGACAATGACACCGCCTCCGTATCTTTGACCGTAACCGGACAAAACGCCGGCAAGGTCGCCGGAAATATCTTCGGCGGATCAGACAAGTTCAACACGACCGGAGAAGTCGCCGTTGCCTTGACCGGGATTTCCGCCGACGCATATTCGGGTGGAACCGGTTCGATCGGCTCCACCCGCATAACCATAACCGGATGCACCATCACCAATATTTGGGGCGGGGTGGACAATCTCACCGGGCGCACCGACGACTTTGCGCACTCGGAATTCACCATCTCCGAAAATTGTTCGGCATATATAAATACTTTGTCCGGATTGGATTGGAGCAATTTTACCGTAGAGAGCTACCAGCAGGCCGACAACGGCAGGGCATACTACATATCTTCCGATGTGATCGATGCCGAAAAACGCGGTCTGAACGGCACTTACGGCATCGATCTATGCTGGGCGGCATCCATGGCCAATATGATTTACTGGACCGGCTGGACGGTGGATGGTTGCATCACCGAAGATGATTACTTTGATTTAATGTGTGAGAGTTTCACCGACAGCGGCGGCAACACCGTTTTCGGCATGGAGTGGTTTGCCTGGAACAATTACCAGCCGCAGGGCTACTCCGGCTGGGCGCAGGCCAAAAAAGACGGCGGTTACTGGCCTGCGTTGACCGGACTCGATTATTACACCTATAATCAAGGCGCTGCCGGCACGGTATGCAGCGACATAACGTCAAATCTTGAAAATGGCAACGCCGTGGAGCTGGGGTTGGTATGGATAGTCAACGGCGTACAACAAGGCGGTCACTCCTTGAGCGTCTGGGGCTACACCTGCGATCCGACCAGGGAGGCCACCGACCGGGACTACATAACCGGTTTGTTCATAACCGACTCCGACGACGACATAACCAACGGCACGGCGGCTTCGCTCGAGCCGGATGTGCTTAAACTTGTTTCGGTAAGCTGGAACAGTAACGCAGGGTTTTATCAGCTTACCGATTACGCCAACGGCTATGCATTCATTTCAAATATCACCACCCAGACGCGCAACCCCATGCTTTATGCCGGGAGCGAAACCGTTTCCGGAAACGTCGAAATGACGCTCAATGACACCTTTTCCGATCGCGTCATCGCCGGTGGACGCCTGGCCGACTGCAACGGCGATGTTTATCTCGACGTCACCGGCGGCAATATGAAGTTTCTGGCGGCCGGTGGCGACGGCGGCAACGTGCAGGGCAATGTTTATGCCACGCTCTCCGGCGGAGCCAACGGACTCACGGTAAACGCCTTTGCCGGAGGCGGGCTGATGAATCCGGACGGCGGCTTGGTGGGCGGCGACATATCCATCGAAGTCAAGGGCGGCAGCGGCGGCGTTGTTTTAGGCAGCTTTTTCGGCTCCGGTGATGGCGGCAACTCGGGTTCGGTCAATGTCATCATCGGCGGCTCCGGCGAAAATGACAACGCCATAACCGTCAACAACGATTTCTATGGTGCATACGGCAACGTCGGCAAAGACCTGACCGTAAGCGTTTACGGCGGCACGTTCAAACAGCTGCTTTACGTCGGGTGCGCCAATGGCTACACCACCGGAAACCTGACACTCAATCTTTTCGACGGAGTGATCTACGGTGAAATCAACGGTGACAGCGACTATGTCGGCGGAGAAAGCAAACTCGTGTTCGCCAATGAGAGCGAATACACGCTGGCCAGCAGCGCGGCCGTCAATTTCGATACGATCGAATTCAACGGCAGCAAGGTTTCCTTTACCAATGCACAGGATTTCAGCAATTTCAATATCTCAATAAACACCGATCTCGGCAGCAGTAAAGGGTGGAGTTTTACCGCCGCTTCCGGCGCGTTGACACTAACCGGCGTCAATTATTCGATAAACGGCGCCAGCGTTGCCACCAGTAATATTTTCAAGTCGGGAGACCGCGACTTTTATTCACTCAACTATGTTGACGGCGGCCTCACGGTGGCGACCGAATTTGCCGATCAACTTCGGGTCAACGCAGGTTGGACGGCGGGCGACTGCGGCGGCGGGTTGTTTGGTTACGACGCGTTTAACTCAATCGCGGCGGCGGTGCCGCGCGCCGACACCGGGGCGACACTGGAAATAATTGGCGGCACCTTCGTTGGTTCACAATATTTGCAAGGGTTATCCACCGTCTGGACAAACGGCAGCGGCAACGCCGTTTATTGCGGAAATGACGACGGTACCGCCGCCAATGTCGATTTTGAAATGCGCGGCGGACGCATTGAAAATCTCAATCTAAATGACGGCTCCGGCGAAACATCTATGAATTGGGGCGGCGGCACGGTCGGCACGCTTTCCGGCGGCGGCTATGCGGTGTTGAAGGTCACCGGATCGGTCGAAGTCGAAACCCGACTGCAAGGGGTGCAATATTTAACCATTGCCTCCGGCGGCAGACTTTTGCTTGACGGGGAAACCACTTTCGCCTCCGGCGGCAAGATGACGATTTCAAGCGGCGGGGTGCTTTCCGGTCAAACCGCATTGAATACGCCGGTCGCGATCGATTTGCAAACCGGATCTTCATATGTGTTTTGCGAGTCCACGGTCAATACCGACACCATAACCATCAACGGCCATGCGCTTAAAGACGGCCAATATTTTGACGGAGAAACCGCGTATGTGCTTGATGTCGAAAACCAACTGGCGGTAACCGTCGGCGCGGCGGCCGGGTATTATGCACAACTGACCTCCGAATCGGCCCGGTTGAGCCGGGTGGCGACGGTCGATGCCAATGCGGTCGTCTATGCCGGCACCATCATCAAAGGGTATAACGCAAAGACGTATTTTGCCGCGCAGGGCGATGCATTGAGTTCGGCCACCAAACTGGTGCTCGACATTGCCGGCATTGATGCGCCATCGACGATTTGCGGAGGAGGAGCTTCCGGCACCACGGTTTCCGCCGACATTGAAGTCAATTTTACCAGTGGAAACGTCAATTACATCTATGGCGGCGGCCAGTCGGTGACGACCGGCATGACTCAGGTCAATGTTTCCGGCGGTACGGTCAATTGCATTTACGCGGGGTCGCTGATCCGCAATGTCGTTTCGGCCGCCACCAGTGCATCAGCCGTAAACATCGGCCAGACCGGAGTAACCATCAGCGGCGGCAGTATGCAAGGCAATGTTGTCGGCGGCTGTCGCGTCGAAGGCAACACCGCGGCGGTTTCAACCGGGAAAACCACCGTGATCGCGGCTGGCGGCTCAATCTCAAACGAAGCGTTTGTTTTTGGAGCCGGGTTTGCGGTCAAAGGCGATGGCGTCGGCTGTGACATACAAGTTTCGTCCTCGATAATCGAATGGGCTGGTACGGAGCAAAAAGGGCAAGGTTATTCCGGGCGGGGCGCAATCTTGGGAGGTTTTGCCGGCAGTGACACGTCGATCCATGTGGATTCGGCCATTACTTTCCAAAATGGAGCAGAATAATCCCAGCCGTCTGCACAATGAGTATATCCTTGTCTTTAAGCCCAATAAAACACCAGTCTTTTCCAATGATGAACAGAACTTGATCCGGATCACAGCGGCAGATTTCAGGGTAGCCACATACGGGGATGGCGTGCGCAGAAGG
>JAQVVK010000080.1 GCA_028698975.1 Victivallaceae bacterium | reverse complement strand
ATTGCCAAGTATAAGGAGTATTACAAGGTCGATCACCCCGCGCCCGAACTGCTCAAAAAAGCGGTTTACGGACTGCCCGAGATCTACCGCGAACAGCTGCGCACCGCCGATCTGGTGGCTTGCGCCGGGTGTTACCCGACCAGTTCGATACTTCCGACGGTGCCGCTTCTGCGGGCCAAGGCGGTTTCGCCCGAGGGGATCGCCGTGGTCAGTTGCTCCGGGGTCACCGGGGCGGGGCGCAAGGTGGATCTGCCCTACATTTTCCCGGAGTGCAACGAGAGCCTCAAGGCCTACGGGGTGGTCGGTCACCGTCATCTGCCGGAGATCGAGCAGGAAATGGCGGTTGCCGCCGGGGTGCCGGAAATGGCGATCAATTTTATTCCGCACCTTGCGCCGATGAACCGCTGCATAAATTCGACCATACTGATGAACGCGGCTCCCGGGCTTACGCTTGAGAAGATCGGCGATATCTATAAGGAAGCGTACGGCAAAGAGCGTTTTGTCCGGATTCTCCCGGCCAAGCGCACCGCCGACACCAAATATGTTTTCATGACCAACAACTGCGAGATCGGCTACAATCTCGACCCCCACACCAACAAGGTGATCGTAACTTCGGTGATCGACAACCTGACCAAGGGGGCGTCGGGGCAGGCGATCCAGTGTATGAACATCCGCTTTGGGCTGGAGGAGTCCGCCGGGCTTATCTGACCCGGGGCAGGGCCGCAATACGACGCGTCTCCGCAAGGAGGCGCGTTTTTTTGTGCGGCAGATTATGCGTGTTTTTTTTGATTGCGTGGCCGGATGTATTTGAAAAAACGTGATTCCTATGCTATTTTGTCAATCGGCGTTTTTTTTGCACAACCATAAACCTTAACATATTGAGAGGTCTGAAATGAGCCGTAAAGTTATCATTGCCGGAAACTGGAAAATGAACAAGACCGCCTCCGAGGGCGTTGAGCTGGTCAATGCGCTCAAGCCGTTGGTGGCCGATGTCTGCCCTGATTGCTGTGATGTGGTGGTTTGCCCGCCGTTCACCACCTTGTCGGCGGTGGTCGAAGCCGCGCGCGGCAGCAACATCAAGGTCGGAGCGCAAAACGTGCACTGGGCTGAAAACGGCGCGTTCACCGGTGAAATCTCGGCCGCGATGCTCAAAGAGTCCGGCGTTGAATATGTGATTATCGGCCACAGCGAGCGCCGCCAGTATTTCGGCGAGACCGATATGACCGTCAATCAGCGTCTTAAGGCGGCTCTGGCCGCCGGGTTGAAGCCGATCGTCTGCGTCGGCGAGCTTTTGGCCGACCGCGAAGGCGGCAACACCGAGAAGGTGTTGGCGACCCAGCTTGAGGGCGGTTTGGCCGGACTTTCCAAGGATGAGATGGCACAGGTGGTCATCGCTTACGAGCCGGTCTGGGCGATCGGCACGGGCAAGACGGCGACTCCGGACGTGGCGGAGCTGACTCATAACTTCATTCGCGGCACGGTTCGCGACATGTTCGGCGACGTTATCGCCGACGGTCTGCGTATTCAGTACGGCGGGAGCATGAAGGCCGGAAACGCGGCCGAGCTGGTGGCGCAGGCCAACATCGACGGCGGTCTGATCGGTGGTGCCGCGCTTAAGGCGGACAGCTTCTCCGAATTGATCCACAACGCGCTCAAGAAGTAAATTTTGGCGTTTGACGCAAAAAAAATCAAATATTGGCGCGTTAGGGGTTGACTTTTTGACTTCGATGCGCTAATGTTATGCAAAAGTGATTGCGGGGCGACGTCGTCCCGCCGGTAAGTTTCGGTCTTTCGCTTCGGTGTTAAAGGACGAAATAACGGGGTTGACAGAAGATATGTTACTGACAATATTATATGCGCTGGTGGTGATTGTTTCGCTGCTGTTGATCGCGCTGATCCTGATTCAGCCGTCTAAATCCGGCGGCATGGGTGCGGCGTTCGGCGGCATCGGGGAATCGGTATTCGGCGCGCAGGCCGGTAGTCACCTGACCAAGGCGACCGTGGTGCTGACTGCGGTTTTTCTGCTGTTGTCGCTGTTTCTGGCGGCATTGATCGGTCATGGTTTCCGGTCATCCTCCAGCGGAGACGCACCGGCGACCAATTATTTGGAAAGCAAGGCGGCGGCGCCGGCTGTTCCGGTAAACGAGGCAAAGTAATCGGAACGCAACGCAATAAAGGCGAAAGCAGATGACGCGTTTTCAAAAAATCATATGTGCGGCGGTGTTGTTGCCGATGTCCGTTATTGCGGCGGACAAGGCTGGCAACGACATCTTTACCAAGATAAAGGTGACGCCGCGTTTTGTGGACGCGCCGGCTTTCCGCGAATCTTCGGTGGCGGTTTCCGGCACCGTAAGTTTCATCAATTCGTGGCTTCTGCTTGAAGTCGAGTATTATCCGGATACATATGCCCGGGCCAAAAACGCCTGGATTGACGATGTCACCATGAAGATGCGGGTGCTGATTTCTTCCCCCATTCGAGCCAGTGAAAAGAACAAGAGCATAGACTCCGATAAAAAGACGGCTGCCACCAAAAAGGTTACGCCTCCGGCTGATAGCAGAGACCAGATCACGGTGTTATTTGACGGCGAGACGATGTTTCAGACGATCGCACGCGATAACAAGAAGCATATTGCGACGATGTTCATACCTCCGCAGTTGCTTGACCGTCATCTTTACAAGAACACGCTTACCGGCAAGCTGACCACCCGTGATATTTCGGTCGAGGTGACGTTTGTCAACAGCGCGGGAGCGGTAATAGGCGAGCATTTCTACGGCTCCAAGACCGATGGTGACACGAAAAAGGAATTTGAACGGCTTGACTCCATAAAGAACCTTATTCGGCTGCCGGGCTCGGTGCTTCCGCGCTCGGAGACTCCTTGGGGGTTGATTCAACCGGATAAGTTTGATCTGATTAAGCAACGGGCGGCCAAGCAATAACAATCATGCCGGGACTGCCCGGCTGGAACAGCGGATAAATCGGCAAAAATGGCAAAAGAGAACACGATCTTAGCAATCGACGTCGGCGGCGACAATCTGAAGATGGCGGAATTCACTTTTCCCGCCGGCGGTGGTGTGACGCTGACGAAATTCGCATTTCAGCGATTTGACGAGCCCGATGACGACAACGGGGCGGCCTTTGCGCTGGCCTACCGGTCGATGCTGGCCGAGCACGGGTTCAGTGCGACCCATGTGCGTCTTTCGCTGTCGGGACGGATGGCGTTTTCGCGTTTGAGCAAGTTGCCGCCTCTTATGGGCAATACCGGGGCGATCGGCCGGGTGGTCGAGTATGAAGCAAGGCAGACGGTGCCTTACGCGATGAGCGAGGTGGTTTGGGATTATCAGTTGCTTTTGCACTCGTGGCAGGATCAGCGCGTTGAGGAGCAGGAAGACGGCACCAAGCTTGAGACCACCGAGAATCACGAAGAATACGAGGCGTTGTTTGTGGCGGTGAAAACCGACCAGATCACCCGTTATACCGATGTGATAGAGGATTCCGGTCGCGAGATACTTTCGGTCGAGATAGCGCCGACGGCGTTGTATAACGCGGCGCGCGGCAGTTCGCAGTGCCGGCCTGATGAATGCGTGCTGATGCTTAACATCGGCGGGCGCGGTTCGAGTTTGGTGATCGCCGATCACAACCGTATTTTCATGCGCAACATACCGATCGCTGGCGACTCCATCACCAGTCTGGTGGCCAAAGAATATTCGATTTCGACCGAGGAGGCCGAGGAGCTTAAGTTGCGCCACGGTTTTGTTGCGCTTGGCGGTGCCTACGAGGAGCCGGAGTCGGCGGTGGCGGCGACGATTTCCAAGATTTCGCGTAACGTTATGACCCGTCTGCACGGCGAGGTGAGCCGCTCGATCAACGTCTGGCGCGCCCAGCACGGCGGCAATGCGCCGACCCGGGTGCTTTTGTCGGGCGGTTGCTCCACGATGATGTATATGACCGATTTCTTCCAGGAAAAACTTCGTCTTCCGGTCGAGTACCTCAATACTTTCGGAGCGGTGGTGATCGGTGACGGGGTTGACAAGGAGGAGCTTCAGACGGTGGCTCCGATGTTTCAGGAGCTGATCGGTGAAAGTTTCCGCAACGTCACCGACTGTCCGATCGGGATATCGCTGATTCCGCCGTCGATACGCAGTCAGCGTGAATTGGATCGCAAGAAGCCTTATCTTTATATCTCGGCGTTGCTGCTGGTGGTCTGTCTGGCCATCTTTACGGTCGGTGTGAGCAAACGTATGCGGTTCGACCAGGTCCGGGTGGAGCGGGTCGGAGACAGTGTAAAATCGACCTCGGCCAAGTCGGAGGAGGTCAAGCGTCTGGTAAAGGATCTTGACGGAGCCAAGGCGCGTTATCAGTCGTTTCGGGCGCACCTTGACGAGCGCAACCAGTGGACGGATATGCTTAATGAGCTTCAGGGCATGATACCCAATACGATGTGGCTGGTCGCGGTGGAGGGTACCGGGCCGGCGGCGGAACCGGTGGCTCAGCCGGCGGACAATCGCCCGGAGCCTCCGCAGGAGTTCATGTTTGGCGGTCGCCGCGGCCGGCGTCAAAACGAGCAGCAGGATAAGCCTCAGGAAAAGGCACCCAGTTCGGTTTTGGCGTCCGAGGCGGTAAAATCCGGCGAGATCAACGGTCTGCGTTTGGTCGGTTATACGCTTATGACCGATGATAAAGACAATCAGCAGGAGCAGGATTTGATTGCAAAGCTCAAGGCGTCAAAGTATTTTGAGGTGCCTTCCGAGTGTATCGTAAAATACAAACCCAATACCGGGGCGTTGAACCTCACCTCTTTTGAGTTGAAGATCAAGCTGCGGAATCCGATCAGGAAATAGCGGAGAACAATAGTGAACAGGATCGTCAAAAACAATATAACGTTGTTCGTTGTGATCGTGATCGCCGTAGTCGCGGCGGCGGCGCTGGCGGTGCTGGCGGTGGTCGAGCATACGCAGATGTCGCAGTACATCACGGACATCGACAGTTTTCGCGGTGAGATCAAGAGGTTGATCGACGAGCCGATCGCGCCGGTGGAGGGCAATATCCCGCGCCTCAAAAGCGACATAGAGCTTTATAACAAGGCGGCGTCGGAGCTGGCCGATCAGTTCGGCAACCCGGCGGAGCCGGCGGTGGCGGCATTTTTCAGTACGTTGCGTGATGCCGATGACAAGCCGGTCGACCGGGTAAAGTTCACGGAGGAGTTTCTTAAGGAGTGGCAGTTGCGCAAGACTCCCGACCAGCGTAAATTCTTCATGGAGCAGTTCACAAAGCGTTATTCCAACTGGGATGCGGCCTTGGCGGCATTTAAGGCGGAATACGGCAAAATATCTCAGGAGCCGCTCGACCGGGAAACCGCGTCGCGTGAGACGTTGTTCGCGCAGCTGGGTGCGCCGCGTGATATGGATGGCGATCCGGGTAATCTGGCCGCCTACACGGAGGAATACACCGAGTCGTTGCGTAAATTGCTGTCCGACAAAGGGGTGGTGATCGATCCTCCCGCGGTCGGGTATTTCACATTTTCCGCGGCGGGGTTGCCGACCAATGTCGGCGATTTTCAGCTGGTGGCCACGCAGCTTGACATTATTGGCGAGCTGGTGCGTCGCATCGGGGCTTCCGGAGTCACGACCTTGTCCGATTTCAGGATCGGCGCACTGGGCGGCACGGAAAGCGGTAGTTTCCGCAAGTATCGTTATGCTTTTGAAGTTGTAGGTACGATGGCTTCGATCCGCAATCTGGTGCGGTTGATCGACAGTATATCGACTCCGCGCCGGATGTTTGTGGTCAAAACGGTTTCGCTGTATGCCATGCGCGATGACGCGCAGCCGTTGTTTGACGACGATGCGATCAAGACGGGCGGTGACGGCAAGGACGAGGTCGCGCCTGCTCGTGAAGCTGGCGGAGTGCCTGCCGACAAGGAGGCGGCCAAGAAACTTGAGGAAGAGCGGGCGGCCAAAGAAAAGCGTGAGGCGCAGCGGGCGGAAATGCTTAAGAAGCTGCCATTTTATCAGAGGCCGAGTTACGGAGACGTGGCGATCGGGTTGGGCGAGGAATGCAAGGCGGTCATTTGCGTGGATTATATCACGCTGGCCGGTGGCAGATAAGGATAGCGGAGGTTCATCTTGGATTTGCTGAAAAAAAATTATGACAAGCTGATTCTGCTTGCGCTGGTGCTGGCTTTTGTCTGCTCGATGATCTATGTGCTTGACATCATCCGCAAGACGCGCGAGGTGACCGACCGCGACTTGCAGATACCGACCCGTGAGCCCAATTATGTGGAGCACAAGGCCGACGAGTCGGATTTCGTCAAGGATAAGCTGTTTCAGTTGACGGCCGAAAACTGGACACCGGCGGCGTCACGCGGCAAGGTGTCGGATTCTGATTATTCGGATTTGGTGGCGGTGTTTAAGATTGCCCGTTGCCCGCATTGCGAGCGTTTGATTCCTTTGAGTTATTTCAATAACCGCAAGTGTCCGTTCTGCCCGGACAAGGCGGAGCTTCCGCCGCCGCCCGAGCGTAAAATGCGGAAAATCACCGCCGACGACTCCGACGGTGACGGGATTTCCAACGTTGACGAGCAAAAGTATGGTTTCGACGCCAAAAACGCCGACGATGCGATGTGGGATTTTGACAAGGACGGATTTTCCAACGTATATGAGATTTTCCAGGGTACTCACCCCAAGATCGCGGTCGATCACCCGCCGTTCTGGCATCGGCTTTACTTGAAGACGATCGCCACGGTGCCTCTGCCGCTGCGTTTTATGGCGGTCAATGACGTGACCAAGAGCAAAGATCCGCAAAAGTGCGACTTCCAGGTAAATCACTACAATCGACGCACTCGCCGGTGGACGACCCGTTACTATGCTTTTGGCGAAGATATTGATATTGACGGCCGCAAGTATAAGATTGCCAAGGTGGACTTGATTCAAAAAGAGGTTGCGGCGACGGCGCCCGACGGTCAGCCGACAGTCAAAGACGATTCGGTCATCTATCTTGATGAGGTAGGCGGCACCGACAAGTTGGTCATGAAGGTTGGCGAAGTGGTCAACTCCTCGGATCGCAAGGCGGTGTTTATCGACACCGGTTTGTCGGGTGAATACGCCGAAATCATCGGCGGTCTGGGCAGTGTGTTTATCATGCGCGGCAACAAGGGAGAAAAGAAGGATCGGGTCCGTTACCGGGTTAAGGAGATTGATCTCGAGCACAAGACCGTGCTTTTGGAAAATGTGTTGTCTTCCAGCCGTGCCGGGGTGGATCTCTCATTGGATCCCAAGGGTGAAAAGATGCTGGTTACAACCGACGGCAAGATACCGGCGGATATGCGCCGGGTCGATGAGCCGCCGGAGGCGGCGGCCGCTGCCGGCGAGGGAGCTGCTGCACCGGAGGAATCTGCCTCCGGCCGCGGAGCGGCTGGGCGCGATAAATAGTAATCCTACAGTTCAGAGTATAATAACATCAAGGTGGAAAGAGCATGGAAATCGTAACCCGGAAGCTGGTGGCAGGCGGAGCGGTCGTCATCTGCGCGATGGTGGCGGTGTGCTGCGCGGCGGCGGACGCCGATTCGGTTGATCCGCAGCGTAAAAACCCCGCGGAGTCCAGTCGTGTATTGGGCGACAGCGTGCGCAGCGAGTCTGATCGCCGCTTTGCCGATCAGGACAAAACTTTGACGGAGGCCAGAGGACTGGCCAAAGACAAAAAATACGCAGAGGCGTCGAAACTTTACGACAGTTTGGAAAAGGAACTGCGTGAAATGAATTCCGGCGTTGATTTCCCGGTGGCTCGTTCACGTTTTGAGGACGTGCAGGACGAGCGGCTGGAATTCCGCCGCGCCTGGGCGTCATCTCTGATGGATCAGGCGGAGAGCGCGGAGGCCGACAAGCGTTTTGCCGAGGCGATGACATTTGCCTCCGATGCGCAAAGCATTTGCCCGGATTATGCCGGAGCCGCCAACGATCTGATAACCCGTTGTCAGGCGCACATGAAGGCCGAAGAAAAGCGCGGCTTGACTTCGCTGGAGCAGTTTGACACCGACCTCGCCAACCGGGAGGCACAGATCAAGCAGCTGTTGGCGGAGGCGCGGGTGTTTTACCGCAACCGCAAATTTGACAAGGCTCGTAAGACCTTGGAAAAGGTTTATATTTTGAATCCGGCCCAGCCGGAGGCCATTGAAATGATGGCTCGCATTTGGCGTGAATATTTCACCTATGCGATCAAGCGTTCCGACGCGGACGCCGCCGGTATGCTGGCCTACAACGCCTGGTCGTGGAGCGAACCGGTCTTTGTCGCCACCGAGACGGTCAAACAGCAGTCGGGGGTGCCCGAGGAAGCCAAGAAAGACGGTGTGTACGCTAAAATGGAGCGCATCGTGTTTCCGAACTTCAAGCTGGAAGCCAGCGATGTCACCGAGGCGATCAAGATGTTGAGCCGCCGGAGCACAACGCTCGATCCGGAACGCGAAGGGGTGCTGATCGAAACAGAATATGATCCCAACAAGGTGCGGCTGCCCAAGATCACACTGGATTTCTCCGGTATTTCGATGCTGGATCTCTTGCAGATCATCTGCGAGGACGCCGGGCTGGTGATGAATGCGGCGGCCGACGGTTCGGTTTCGGTCGCGCAGGATCGCAGCTCCGATCGCTCGGCCCGATTCACGATTCGCGGCGACTTCCTCAGCCGGCTGGAAAGTGAAGTTGGTTCCGGTGACGGCGACACCGAGGCGGCTCCGGCCGCGGACGGAGCGGATGGCGAAGCCTCCGCCGAGGAGCCGAAAGCGGCTCCGGTTGTCGGCAACAGTGCTTTAAGCAAATATTTTATCGCCCGCGGCGTGCCGGTGGGCAGCAAGACCAAGATCAGCCTGCTTAAAAACAAACTCATCATCAATGATGCTTCTTACGAGTGCATTCGTGATATTGAGGAGTATTTGACCAAGCTTGATGCTCTGGAAGATCTGCTGGTACAGGTTGAGATCCGTACGGCGGAAATTTCGGAGATCGATATTCAGGAGCTGGGATTTGACTGGTCGCTCTCCAACAACACATCCACTACCGGCTCGATATTGAACAAGACCACCAATAATTCGGCATGGTCGTTTAACCAGCCGACCAAGTTCCTGCGCGACGTGCCGACCACCATTACCGGAGAAACGTCCAATTCGGCGGTGGTAAAGGATCTCAACATCTTCCCGGCGTTGTTTGGCAGCACCAACCCGTTCGGATCGGACATACCGCTGAATATTTCGCTCACGATCAACGCGCTGTGTCAGAATACCCGGGCCGAGAC
>JAQVVK010000079.1 GCA_028698975.1 Victivallaceae bacterium | reverse complement strand
GTAGGCCGCTTCGGCGATACCGACCGCCTGCGCGCTGATCGCGACGCGGGAGCCGTTCATCAGGCTCATCACATATTTGATGAGGCCGAAACGACGCTTGCCGCAGAGCTGGGCAGGCACGTCGTTGTACTGCAGCTCGGTCGTGGCAACCCCGTGAATACCGAGCTTGTTTTCAATACGGCGCACCACCAGCTGCGGACACTTTTCGCAAATGAACATCGAAAGCCCGCGGCCGTCGCTGGTGCCGTCTTCGGAACGCGCCAGCACCAGATGCACCTGAGCGCAACCGTTGGTGATGAAGCGTTTCATACCGTTGAGATACCACTGGCCGGTCTTTTCGTCCTGCCAGGCCCGGAGTCTCACCGCCTGAAGGTCGGAGCCGAAATCAGGCTCGGTCAAGTCCATCGACCCGTCAACCGCACCGGTGGCGAAAAGCGGCAGATAATGCGCCTTCTGCTCGTCGTTGCCGAAGAAACTGATCGTTTCGGCGATGTCCTGCAAACCGAAGATGTTCTGAAGCGAAGCATCGGCGCGGGAAACCATTTCGGTCATCATCGTATAGACCGAGACCGGGAAATTCAACCCGCCGTACTGGTGACCGAGCATGACGCCCATCACTCCGGCATCGGCCAGATCCTTGAGATTCTGCACGGTCAGCGGATTATAGGTGACCACGCCGTCGGCGAAAGTCGGCCCGGCCACATCGATGTCACGGGCGCGAGGCTCGATACGGTCGCCGCAGATGCCGCCCACAACCGAAAGCACCCGGTTGTAGTTGTCGAGCGCGTCTTTGAAATCGACCGGCGCATTTTCGTAATCGGCGGCAAACGAGTAGTTATGCTCGCAGAGCGCGGTGACGGGGGCGAGATCGAGGTTGTTCAGAGTGAACACCAGATCCTTGTTATCGGTAAAGAAGTTAGCCATTTGTCAACCCACTTTCCTCTTATTGCTTGGCTTTGAAGGCTTTGATCATCTGCGGTATCACCGAGTTGAGATCGCCGACGATGGCGTAATGCGCCACGCCGAAGATCGGCGCGCCGGGATCGGTGTTGATTGCGATGATCTTTTTGGATTCCTTCATACCGGCGCAATGCTGAATTGAGCCGGAAATACCGCAGGCTATGTAGAGCCGCGGCCGTACTGTCACACCTGTCTGGCCGACCTGATGATCGTGATCGATCCAGCCGGCGTCGACCGCGGCGCGTGAAGCTCCGACTTCGCCGCCCAGAGCCTCGGCCAAATCGTAGATCAGCTTGAAGTTGGCCTTGCTGCCGACGCCATAGCCGCCGGCGACGATGATCTGCGCACCTTTGAGGTCGATTTCCTTATCGGCGCGCACTCGCTCCAGCACCTTGATGACGGTTTCGGCATCGGAGAGCCTGACCGGCACTTTCACCAGCGCACCCTTGCGGGAAGCGTCGGGAGCGTCCATCTTCATCACGCCCTCGCGCACGGTCACCATCTGCGGATCGTCCCAGGTATTGACGATCGTCGCAATGATGTTGCCGCCGAAAGCCGGGCGGATCTGCATAAGTTTGTTGAAATACTGCTTGCCGTTCTTTTTGTCGTCGAAGTCGTCGATCTTGAGATCGGTGCAGTCGGCGGTAAGACCGCCCAGTTTCTCGGAGGCGACCCGAGGCGCAAGTTCGCGCCCTTTGAGCGTTGCTCCAAACAGCAAAATATTGGGTTTGTGCTCACGCACCAGATCCATAACCACCTTGGCATAAGGCAGCACGGTGAAGGGTTCGAGCCGGGGATCCTCGGCCAGATAAACGGTGTCGCAGCCGTAACTGTACAGCGTATCGACACACTTTCCCACCTTGTCGCCCAGCAGCAGAGCCTCGACCTTGACGCCGAGCTTGCCAGCGAGTTCACGCCCCTTGCAGACCAACTCCAGACTTACGTCAGCAATATGGCCGCCTTCCTGCTCGATGAATACCCAAACGTTTCCGATTTTTTCAGACATGACAAATTACCCCAGAGTATGATCGCTGATGAGTTCGTGCATGAGTTCGCCGATACCGTCCGCCGTGGCCGGCACCGACTTGGCTTCGCCGGCGGTGAGCACCACGCTCATCACCTGCTTGACCTTGGTCGGCGAACCCGGGAACCCGATTCGCGCCGGATCGCAGCCGATGTCGGCCGCGCCGTAGCAACTGAGCAGAAGTCCCTTTTGCTCGAGCGTCTTGATCTCGGCGTCGATACTGCTTTCGGCCGCGTAGTTGCCCTCGGCATAGAGCTTGGCAACCTCGGGAGCGGTCTTGGCACGCTTGTATTTCATAATTTTCTTGGCGTTCATCGGACGGGGATCGTTGGCGTCGATCACCGTAAGCAGAGCCGGCAGCGGCGACTCAAGCACCTCGAAACCGCCGTCAATGGCGCGGCGGGCGGTGACTTTGCCGTCTTCGAGTTTAACCACTTCTTCGACGTAGCAAATCTGCGGCATCTTGAGCTTTTCAGCGATCTGCGGCCCCACCTGAGCGGTGTCGCCGTCGATGGCCTGACGGCCGCAAAGCACCAGATCGACCTTGCCGAGCTTGCGGACACAGCAGCTCAACGTGTAGCTGGTCGCAAGCGTATCCGCACCGGCCAGCGCACGGTCGGTGATGAGAATCCCCTCATCCGCGCCGCGATAGAGCGACTGGCGCAGCACTTCGGCGGCGGCGGGCATACCCATCGTGGCAATGATGACTTTTACTCCGTACCGGTCCTTGAGCTGCAATGCCAGTTCAAGCGCATTGAGGTCCTCAGGGTTGAAGATCGCCGGCAAAGCGGCCCGGTTGACGGTCCCCTCCGGCGTCATGGCGTCACCGGAAATATTTTGGGTATCCGGCACCTGTTTGACGAAAACGAGAACGGTATAACTCACGATTTCGGCTCCCATTTGTTGTTTTTATCAGATCAATTCACGATTTACAGCACAACACCTCGCCATCCAAACAGCAATCGGTGCAATTTAGCTAATATACCACCACTTGCAAGAAATATCAAATCGCCGCCGTCATTTTCTCCGGAAGCAGAGCAACTCCGACCAGGCGTCGCCGTATGCTTCGGGCAGCCGCAAACCGATATTCATCAAGAATTCACCGGTAAAACAACTTCCGTCGGCGGCGCAATACTCCGCCTCCGGGTCAAGCCCGGCCAGCCGCACGGTGACGATCTCGGCATTGGGGCGCGCCGCCTGACGGAACGCAAAAAAAACAAATTCCGATTTGTCCTTGGCCGTACACATCCATGCCGTGACCGGTCCGTCACCGGGAGCGGCCAAACGAAAGAAGTCGCCGCCGGGTTTCATCAAAGGCGATCGACATAGCTCAGCACTGCTCCTCGGGTTGCATGGCCTGCGAAAGTATTTCCAAGGTATAATAGCGGAAAAAGACGTAACACGGCAAAAGGATTACAGCTCCGCAAAACGGCAGCATCATGAGACAGCAGGCGATGCAGCAGGTGCAAACATACAGCGCGACCAGCGCAAACGCCACGCCGCACCAAAGCCCGGCAATCAGCAGCCCGCAGCGGACAAATCCCCAGAAGTTCCTGCCCAGCAGCGCGTTGACTTCGTGCCATGCCTCGACAAACCGGCTGCGGCGGTAAAACATCAAGGGAGCGCAAAAACAAGTGACGTAAAGCGTATAGATCATTAAAACCCAAGCCAGCACAACTCCAATACAGATCAGCACGACCGCCGCCACCGCGCCCGGCGTCCAGCCGGGGCTTCCGCCGAGCAACGCACCCTGTTTGAGCCAGCCGACGCCCAATGCCAACGCCGCCACCAGGAAGACGGTGTAGACCGCATAAATGGCGACGTTAAGGAGCAGCAAACCGCCGAACAAAGAATTTCCCTCGGTTTTGAATTCCTTCCACGGTTCTCCAATATCATACCGGTGACCGACAAGGTCGTAAAGCCAGATGAAATTGAAGCGGCTCTTGAGCCAAAACAGCAGCACGGCGATACCGATCAAAAGTACGATGACTATGGCAGAAATCCCGGCGATCAACCATACGGTGGAAACCTCCACCCCGGCAATGGCGGCCAGATTTTCAACAAAGCCGCCCTCGCCGTAAAACAGGTCGTTGCATTTCTCCCAGAACCCGACAAGCCAGTTGTCCGGCGCCGAACGGCCGATGTTGCCGAACCGATTGCCGACGCCTCCAATATTTAACGCGCAAATCCATGCCACAAATCCCAACTTCAGATAATTGGTGAAGTTAAATGGCTTGTAAAGCAGCGACCCGGTCTTGTTCAAGGCCGGTTTCAACGCGTCCAATACCCGGATTCCCATTTGCACTCTCCTAATATATACTACTATTTAGTTTGCCCGAAAAGTCGTTGTGCCGTCCGCACCGTGTCCATGGCGTCGGAGCAGTAAACCGCCCCGATCGAATCGGCGAAAATCTTATCCACCGCCGCGCCGCCGGCCAGTACCGGCACGTTCAGACCGTTTTCACGCAAAAGTGCGATCACTTCGCGCATGCGCGGCATGGTGGTGGTCATCAATGCGGACAGTCCGATAAAGGCCGCCCGTTCTTTCCGCGCCGTTTCGACGATCGTGGCCGCCGCAACGTCCTTGCCAAGATCGATCACCCGGAAACCGCTGTTTTTGAGCAGCAGAGCCACGATGTTTTTACCGATGTCGTGAATATCGCCCTCAACCGTGGCCAGCACAAAAACCGGCCCGTCGGCAACGGCATTGCCGGATGCGGCGAGCTTCGGCTCCAGAAGCGTCATCCCGGAACGCATCGCCTCCGCACTCTGCATAAGTTGAGGCAAAAAATACTCCTTGACTTCAAAACGCCGTCCCACTTCGGTAATGGCCGGTATAAGAATGTTGTTCACCGCGTCGCCCGGCTCGATCCCCGATGCCAAAGCACGCTCCAAGGCCGCCGGCACCAGATCGCGCCGACCGGCCAGAACCGCGTCGCGCAAGGCGTCGGCAGGCGCAAGTCCGGTGGATTCAGCCTCCGGAACCGGAGCGTTTTTGCGACCGCCAAAGCGTGCGAGGTAACGCTCAAGCCGCCCGTCGCGGCAATTAAGCGCGTCGGAGGCCGCCGCCAGATCGACAATTCCGGGTGCGCCGGGGTTGGCGATGGCCGAATTAAGACCGCGGCCGATAGCCATGCCGAGAAATGCAAGATTGGCGGCGGCTCGCTCCGGCAGGCCGAAACTTACGTTGGAAAGTCCGCCGGTAGTGACAATGCCGCGCCGGGCACAGTGTTCGATGAATTCAAGCGCGCCGAGCGCGGCGGCCGGGTCGGCCGAAACCGTCATCACCAGCGCGTCGGCCAATACGTCTTCCGGCTCGTAACCAAACTTGGCCACTTCGTCAAGAAGTTTATCCAATACCGCCACCCGACCGGCACAGCCGTCGGGAAGCCCCGCCCCGGCCAGCGGCAGCAAAATCGGCATGGCTCCGTAACGGGCAGCCAGCGGCAGAGTGCGTTCGAGCCGGTCGCGTTCAAACGAGATGGAGTTCAGCAGGGCGCGCCCCGGATAAAGGCGCAAAGCGCGCTCGACCGCCTCCGGCAAGGTGGAGTCGATACAAAGCGGAAGCGGCGAAACCCGCACCAGTTCGCCGGTCAGACGGCGCATGACCGCCGCTTCGTCGATTCCGGCCAGGCCGACATTGACGTCAAGTGCCGCCGCGCCCTGCTCCGCCTGCTGTGATGCAAAGTCCAAAGCAATGGCCAGTTTGCCGTCGCGCAGTTCGGCCTGAAACGCCTTCTTGCCGGTAGGGTTGATGCGTTCGCCGATAACGGCAAAGGGTTCACCCGCCGCAAAACGGACGAACCGGCTTGACGAAGCGATAACGCCCCGCATTGTACCGCCGACGCCGGGAGGGGGCAAATTGCCCAGCTCCCGGTCGAGCGCGGCGATGTGCTCCGGGGTAGTGCCGCAGCAGCCGCCAAGTATGGAAGCCCCGGCGGCGTACAATTTCCGGGCGGCGCAAGCAAACTCCTCCGGGCCGAGATCAAACAAAGTCACCCCGTCCACCAGACGCGGCATACCGCCATTGGGCTTGGCCGCCAGCGGTATATGCGCATAGGGTTTAAGTCTGGCGATCACCGGGGCCATTTCGTCCGGCCCGGTCGAACAGTTGCACCCGAAAGCATCGGCCCCCAGAGCCTGAAGCGTCACCAGAGCGGAAACCGGGTCAACTCCGGTAAGCGTGCGCCCCGATGCGTCAACCGTCAAAGTGACGATTACGGCAATACCGGCTGACAGTTCGCGCACCGCGATCAATGCGGCGCGCGCCTCCTGCAAATCCATCATGGTCTCAATGGCGAAACCATCCACTCCTCCGGCCAGCAAAGCAGAGGCCTGCTGCTTGTAAATGGAGACGGCTTCGTCAAATCCGAGCGGGCCGCAGGGTTCGATAAATTGACCGGTGGGGGCAAGGTCGCCGAATATCAACTTGTCCGGCAGGGCGGCGCGGCTCAACTCGGCAAGCCCCCGGTTGATCTCGGCGGTGCGTGATTCCAGACCGAACTCGGCGAGTTTCACCGGATTCCCTCCGAAAGTCGGCACATAAACGATGTCGCTTCCGGCGGCAGAATAAGCCCGCTGTACCGCTTTGACCGCCTCGGGATGCTCCAAACACCAAAGTTCCGGTGAAACACCGGGCGGCATACCGCGTTTGACCAGCTCGGTGCCGGTGGCTCCGTCCAAACGCAGCAGCCGCGATGCCGCCAGCTTTGCAAAATCAGAACGCGTCATGCATTCACCCTGTCTTAATCTGTTATGCAAAAGTCGATTTTTCTATTTAGACTTGATTTGCGCCATTCGACCTTTTAATCACGGGCATAATTTATCACCGGCAAAGAAGCATTTCAAACGTTTACGGCGGCAGGCGGTTGGTTTTTCCCGATTTATTAGCCGGAAACCGTGGAGTGCAGCATAAAAATCGCGGTGTCGGGCGCAATAAAACCACACCCCAGGAGCGATTATCGCGCCATTGGATAACAATATATGCAAATTATCGATTGATAATTTTTTATCCATTGAGGCTAAAGCAGTTACAAAGCAACAAATTTTTGTTTTTTTCTCGATTTTCAGCGCGGTTTGTGCTTGCAAAAAGCGTGAACACAAGCTACAATACACCGAGCCACGGCAAGTACAAATCACAGTCAATCGGTGCTCCCGATCGATTGCAAACATCAAGCGGAGGACAACATGGGTGGTCAAACTGCGGCGGAGGTCGATACCGCCAAATTCGATGAGCTCGGCAAATTCATCGACTCGCTAAACATCAACCGTCAACCCGACCGTCGTCGCGGCTACCTGATACAGGTGCTTCACCGCGCTCAGCATATCTTCGGTTATCTGCCGGAAAGCGTCCAGAACTTCGTGGCCGCCAAGCTTGATATTTCCCGCGCCGACGTTTACGGCGTCATAAGTTTTTACAGTTATTTCACCGACAAACCGGTCGGCCGTTATAAGATCAATGTCTGCATGGGAACCGCCTGCTTCGTCAAAGGTGCGCCCAAGGTGCTCGACGAGTTTCGTCGTCTGCTCGGCATCAAGGAGGGGGAAACCACTCCGGACGGCAAGTTCTTCCTGGGCGCGCTGCGCTGCGTCGGGGCTTGCAGCCTCGCCCCGGTGGCAATGGTCAATGACCGCGTTTACGGCAATATGACAGCCGACAAAGTGGCCGGCGTACTGGCCGAGTGTATCGATTAAAACGGTTTATAATCAACAACCTTTATCAGCTTGGAGAGATTGAATCATGAAAGCAGGATCCCCGGCCGAACTGAAAAAAATTGCCGAGTCATACGCCTCCGCAAAACGTCCACCGCTTCAACTGCTCGTTTCAATGGGCACCTGCGGTATCGCCGCCGGCACCGCCGATGTGCTTCGGAGCGTCTATGACCAGATAGCCTCCCGGCAGCTTCAGAACTCCATCGAAGTCAACGAGGTCGGCTGCATGGGGCTTTGCTACGCCGAACCGGTTCTGATGATGCTCGACAACGCGACCGGTAAAAGGCTGATCTACGGCGACGTGACACCGCAGCAGGTGCCGGCGATCATCGCCGCCGGAGCCGCCGCCCCCGCGCCCGGCACCCGCACAATCGAACGCAACTGGTACTACCCGGAAAATGAAAAACCCGGCAAAGGGGAAATTCAGGCCCGCATTGTACTTCGCAATACCGGCCGCCTCAATCCGGAGAAGCCCGAGCAATACATCGCTTCCGGCGGTTACTCCGCCTTGGCCAAAGCGCTGACCACAATGAAACCGCAGGAGGTGATCGACCTCATTACCGAATCCGGTTTGCGCGGGCGCGGAGGCGGCGGCTTCCCGACCGGCAAGAAATGGCAGTTTGCCGCCAATCAGAATTCGCCGGAAAAGTTCATCATCTGCAATGCCGACGAGGGCGACCCCGGAGCATTCATGGATCGCGCGGTACTGGAGGGCGACCCCCATACGGTGCTCGAAGCCATGACTATCGGCGGCTATGCCATCGGAGCGCACAACGGCGTGATTTACATTCGCGCCGAATACCCGCTGGCGGTAAAACGGCTCGAAAAGGCCATTGCCCAGTCGCATGAAATGGGGCTGCTCGGCAAAAACATCATGGGCAGCGGTTTTGATTTCGACATCGAAATAAAGTTCGGAGCCGGGGCGTTTGTCTGCGGCGAGGAAACCGCACTGATCC
The DNA here is from genome assembly GCA_028698975.1 of Victivallaceae bacterium. Classification (GTDB taxonomy): domain Bacteria; phylum Verrucomicrobiota; class Lentisphaeria; order Victivallales; family Victivallaceae; genus Victivallis. The sequence goes on along the minus strand of JAQVVK010000079.1, from coordinate 674 downwards.
ACTCGATCGAGGGGCGGCGCGGCGAACCGACCGTAAAACCGCCGTTCCCGGCTGTGGAGGGGTTGTGGAAAAAGCCCAGTGTGGTCAACAACGTCGAGACCTACGCCTGTGTTTCCGCCATTGTACGCAAGGGGGCCGGGTGGTTCCGGTCGATCGGCACGGAGGGTTCGCCCGGCACCAAGGTGTTTGCGCTGGCCGGCAAAATCTCCAAGGTGGGTCTGGTCGAGGTGCCGATGGGGACAACGCTGCGCCAGATCATCTTCGAAATCGGCGACGGCATCAAAAACAACCGCAAGTTCAAGGCGGTGCAGACCGGCGGTCCGTCGGGCGGATGCATCACACCGGCCAATCTTGATTTGCCGATCGACTATGAAGCGTTGAAAAAGATCGGTTCGATGATGGGTTCGGGCGGCATGATCGTAATGGACGAAGACGACTGCATGGTCAACATCGCCCGTTTCTTCCTTGAATTTACACTCGACGAGTCGTGCGGCAAATGCACGCCCTGCCGTATCGGCAACCGGCGCATGTACGAGCTGCTCTGCGATATTACCGAGGGTCGCGGTTCGCAGGAGACCATCGACAAGCTGAAAACACTGGCGGGCACTATCAAAGACACCGCGCGGTGCGGCTTGGGGCAGACATCGCCCAACCCGGTGCTGTCTACGCTGGCC
>JAQVVK010000078.1 GCA_028698975.1 Victivallaceae bacterium | reverse complement strand
AGCCCGCGTAAGCGGGACCCGAGGCTCAAACGCCGAGGGTGGCAACTTTGGGGCTTTCAAACACAAAACATCATTACTCGAAGTGACGAGTACGGCGGTAGCCGCACGGAGGAACGGAGAGCGGGGGCTCCCCCAAAAGTACCCGAAGCCCGCGTAAGCGGGACCCGAGGCTCAAACGCCGAGGGTGGCAACTTTGGGGCTTTCAAACACAAAACATCATTACTCGAAGTGACGAGTACGGCGGTAGCCGCACGGAGGAACGGAGAGCGGGGGTTCCCCCAAAAGTACCCGAAGCCCGCGTAAGCGGGACCCGAGGCTCAAACGCCGAGGGTGGCAACTTTTGGGGGTAATCCAGGCGGGCGTATGCTCAACAATTATGCAAAAGCACCATCCTCCCCCTGATTTACCTCAAACAAGCTATGGGTGCGCCAGCAAATCCTCTATCGCCAGCTCAACATCATACACTAAATCCGGGTTGCCGGTACACTCCGGCCGGTGACCGGGCAGAAAACTGATGATCCGCCCTCCCCTCGGCGACTTTGTTTCAATCATTTGCGGGTATGTTCCCTCCGCCAAATGCGTCTTCATAAGCGTCCAATACGGTGCAGTTTCTTCCAAATCAATATATATTTCGTCCTCCGGCAACTCTATCGGCCGCAACTTACCCGCCAGCGGATGGCGGCTTCGTAAAACCGGCTCTATCCGGCACGGCGCATGCGGATGACGCGACGCCTCTACCCCGTCAGGCTCATCGACCGGCCGCACCCAGCGCAATCCGGGCAGAACCCGCCACCACGCCCAAGGCCAAAACGCCGCGCTCGCGCCATGAAGCAATAACAGCGGGCGGCCGCTTTGCACATATTTCTTCATCGCCTTTTCCGCACCCTCGCCCGGCTGCGGCTGACCGCAAGTTCCGGCAATCAAGTTGAGAATCAGCAATTCGGCGTCCTTTTCCCACAGCCCGGCTTCCAGTTTCGCCCAGTCGTTTTCCGAGAAATCGATCTTTTTCCGCCATGCTTCGGATAAATGGCGAAATATCTCACGACCGGGGTGAGCATCGTAATGGCCGTCCGCAAAAAAATAAATCATAACCATTTATCCTTTGTGTATATTGTTGCATTTACCGATTCGGCAGCCAAACCATGGCATACCGCATGCGGTATGGCAGATCTTTTGCATAACCGATTATTTATGTAACCGACGCGAAAATTCAAACGTGCGGGTCGCCGCGTCGTAAACAATCAAATAACGTTCCTCCGCCGGAAACGGGTTGCCGCACGGTGTGCCATCGGCATTTAGCTCGGCAATATGCCAATCCAAAAGATCGCGCCACTGCCGGGCGGGATCACGCCAAGTGGCATATTCGATTCTAACCGAGAAACGGCGCGGCAGCCGCCGGACAGGCACGATCGGCAAATCCAGCCCGCCGGTCATCCACAGCGGCAATGTTTTGAAAAACAGTATCCGCTTTTGAGTCGTCAGCCGCAGTCGGAGTAAATTCCAGCCGGGAGCCTCCCCCTTGCTGCCATGCAAAACCAACATCTCCTCCGGCCTCGCCCCCTGCTTCAAACACTGGCGCATAAAAGCCAGCGGCTCGGCAAACCAAGTATTGAAATTGGGGTCATCCGGACGGCGGCGAAGACACCACAGCGACCGGTAGGTGCGCAACACCCGGCCGAAAAACGCGGATTCGCGGCGTGATAAAGGTTCGCCGCCATCAAGTATCCGCTCACCCCACAAAGGAATTTTAGCCAGCAGCAACGCCATTTCGCCCTGCGCCCTGAACAATGCGGCATCGGCGGGGAAACGGCGGCTGAACCTTGATGACGGTTTCACGGCAGACAACCCGCCGGCAATCTGATCGGCCAGCGAACCCAACGCCGCAATGATCGCCGGGTCGCGACGGCGCACCGGATTGATCGAGCTGAATTCAAAGGCATGATAGTAACGCATTTGCGACGAGACCATCAGATCGAAGAAACCCGACCCGCAAATCCGGGGATAAAACTCCTCTGCGCCGGCATCGCCGTAAAGCGCGTGCGAGGCAATCGTCAACGGATCTCCACGCCACGGCGGTCGAGGCGCATAACTCGCCCTGCCCCATACCGCCAGCGCAATTTTTGCACCATCCAGAAATTGAGTGCGCGGCTCCCAGGCGCAGGCCATCAGATCCTGCCATTGCGCCGCAGCCGGAAGCCGGGCAAGATTGTCCCGAATCCGCTCCGGCGACGGGAAAAACGGTTCGTCGGCAAGCAACGCGCCGGCTCCGGCGACCGTAAATCCGGCATTCTGCCAGCGCACGACCGTTTTTTTGATTTCGTCGTCCATCGCGCCGTATTTCCATAACACGGGTTCGATCCGACGATCAAGTTTTTCCAGCAACTCGGGGTGATGCTCCAACATATCGCCCCACAGCATCACCCGGCGGCCATGTGCCGCGGCAACCGAAACCGCGTGGTTGAAGAAATCGGCATAACACTGTGCGTTGTCATCGCCAAGATATGGCGTTTCATCCCCGGCTAAATGAATGACCGGCGAGGGAAATATCCGGCAATATGCGGCCAATTCACGCTCGAAATATTTGACGGCGCGCCGCGAACGCGGATTCAGGTGATCCATCGTGCCGGGAGCGGCAAGCGCGGCAAATCGCGGCTGGCTCAACAAGGCCTCCCGGTGCCCGGCCGATGCGATGACCGGCACCACCTCCACCGCGTATTCGCGGGCGGCGCGCACGACCCGCCGCGCATCGGCGGCCGTCCATGCGCAGGGGTGCGGCTCTCCTGCCGGCACACCGGGCAGGATCAGTTTGTTCTCAAAATAAAGATATAGGCGGTTTTGCCGGTTGGCGGCAAGCGCGGGCAATATCTGCGTTATCACATAGGACGGAGTTTCCGGTACGCGGGCAAGGTCAAGCATTATGCCGCGGCTGGCCGCGCCCTCCGGCGCATCGCAAAACGTACCGCCGCACGACAGCCGCACCGCTTCATTGAGCCTGACCAGCGCATAGAGCAACGCTTCACCATCGGCGGCACTCGCCTTGACGCCGAGCGGAGTGACAACCAGTGTGGAGCCGCGCACCGGCACCGGCGGCAAAGGCTCCGGTTCGCCGGTATAAAAGCCCAGCCGGTCATCGGAAGCGGCGGCGGCGCGCAGGCGAAATCCCGCCAGCAAAGCCGTACGCTTCAATCCGGCAAAAAGCGGCGAACGCGGGGCGACACCGCACAAATACATGATGGTATTTGGAGCTCCGCTCCAAGCCAGACTGTATGACGGCGCACTGCCGCGGCCCGGCGGCAACAGGAAATCAATCATATTGCTCATTTTTCGACGTGAACCACCTGCTTGACATCGGCCGATTTCTGGCAGGCGTCGAGCGTTTTCTGCAATTCGAGCGCAGCGTTGAAATTGACTGAAATCGGGCGTTTCGACTCCCAATCGTCGAGCAGCGCATTGAAGGTGTCGGAAAGGCAAAAGTTCGGAAGTTCCGGGGTTTCCTTGTTTCCAGTATCGTCGGCATACAACTCCAGCTTGCCCGACGCGTAGCGGCCATAGCCGCGTTCACCGGTAACCTCCACCGTAATATCTTCGCCCGGCACCCGGTGAGGCAGACGGGCTGCAACGATATTGCCGATCGCCCCGGTCGAGGCGCAGCGCAGATTTATTTCGCACCAATCCTCGGCGTCAACCTGTTGATACTCCGGGTAGAACATGTTGCGACGACGCGCATAGACATCGGTGATTTCGGTATTGAGCAAACGGCGGGCGGTCAAAATGGCGTGACTGCCGATGGTCGTCATTTCGGCGGAAGGGATCTCGCTCCGCCAGCTGGCAGTAGGCACAAATCCGGGGAAAACTCCGCCCATGAAGGCAAGACGCACCGTCACGTCCAAGACCCGCCCCAGCCGCCCGCCCTGCACGGCCTCGACCAGTTTTGCCACGCCGGGGCGGTTCCAGTACCCCGCCAGCACAAAAATGCGGTTCGGGTCGAAACCATCCTGCGCGGCGAGCTGCTCTACTTCGGCGGCCGACATCGCCAGAGGCTTGTCGGTAACAACCAGCTTTTGGTGCGCAACCGCCTTGGCCAGCATCGCCGGCTTGTATTTTGGCGCGGTCATCACCGAAACAATATCGATCAAGGGATCATTGAATATTTCATCGACCCGGCTTACGACCGTCGCCCCGCACCCCTCGGCATACCGCCGCTGCTCCTCGGCGAGATTTTCGCCGAAACAGTTGTCACCCAGCTCCGGTGCCGTGAACATTTTGTCAACGACAGCGCGGCCGGTGGCAAGAAGTTCGCGCTCCAAACTATGACAACCCCATACTCCAAAACCGATTACACCGATATGATGTTTCATGTTACGCCTCGACAATCTGGTTATTTTGATCTGATTCCCTGGCGGCCAGGAGAGCCTCCGTCATCGCCAGAGCAGCCAAACCGTTGCCCGGTTTGCCGTTCAGAATATTTAGCGAAATCTTTTCAATAGCCGCGCCGAAAGAATCGACCGCGTCATCGGACGCATCGGCGTATACCCGGGGCAGCAGCGGCAAAACCGCCATGCCGTCACGCCCCGCCAGATAATGCTGTATACGCGTTTCACCGTAATCGACGCGCAACTCGCCCTTGGTTCCCAGCAGAACCCGCTGAATACCACCCGGCAAGCCGTCATGCAGCAACATGGTATTGTATTCAAGTAAAGCCGGTATGCCGTCAAGTTCAAACCAGCAGGAAAAACCGTTGGGTCCTTCGCCGAGTAATTCGGGTGCGCCGTTGGGGTTGCGGGTGGCAAAACACTGGGTAATGCGCGGCAACCGGTCGGAAAGCGCGTAAAATTCGTCGAGATAATGCAGCGCATTGTGCATCCAAACGCCGCCGGACGCCGCCGTAAGGTAGAAACTCCGGGGGTTTCCGACCGGGAAACGCCGGCCGCGATAGCGCAGCATAATGGCACGCAGTTGGCCGATCATGCCGTCATCAAGCGCACGGCGGAGAGTTCTAACCAGCGGCGTTTCGCGGTCGTTGAGCAGTATCTGCAATTTTCCGGGGTGGCGGTCAAGGGCGGCGCGCAGTCCATCAAGCTCCTTGCGACTGACGCAGGGCGGCTTCTGCAATACAACGGCTTTGCCGGCGTCAAGCGCGGCCACCGCCTGCTGGCAGTGAAATTGATCGGGCGTGGCAATCTGCACCGCGTCCACGGCCGGGTCGCTCAACACCGCCTGAAAGTCCTGAGTCGCCCGCGTCTGGAAACGCTTGGCGTAATCAAAAACGCCGGGGGCGATATCCTGCAACAATTCGACGTGCGCGTGGGGAGCAAGAACAGTGCCCGGTATCTGGTGATTGGTGGCGATGTTTGGCGTCCCCGCGCCGACAACGGCAAAGCGGACCACCTTGGCAGTTGAGTTTTTCATAATACAATCTCGGGTTAAAATATACCTGTATGTTTTTTATTTGTCTTTAATTATAGTCGAAAAAATATATTTTGTCAACCATAAAATAAAAAAAAGAGCGCAAATATAGGCGGTTAAAGAAAAAATTCAAATTTTTTTGGTTTTGTTATTGACATTTGATAAAAAATTAGGTATAATTATACACGTATAAAAAATCAAACACGGGCGATATGCATGAAGAAATATGAAACAGTGATGGCTTACGTCGATCAGTTGCTGGCTGGCGGTATTAAAAAACTTCCAGCCGAAAGCGAGCTTGCCGCCGAACTGAACATCAGCCGCTGCCCGGTGCGTCAGGCTCTCGATCAACTGGAAAAAGACGGACGCATCATCACGTATCCGGGGGTCGGCCGTTTCGTTCCGGGGCTCGAACCGGTCGGCGTGCGCCGCCAGAAACAGTTGCACCGCCTGATCGGGGTGGCCACATATGAAATGCTCTCCTCGACCACACCGATGCTTATGGGCGTTCAGCAAAAACTGCTTGACGCCGGCTTTCTCATCAGCAATCTGTTTGATCTGCCCAACTACAGCACCGGAGGCAACACCATCGCCCATTTGGAAGATGCGGTGGACGGTATGCTGATCGCGCCGCCGAGCGAATTGCAAATATCACACCCGACACTCGTGGATAATCTCAATGCCTTCCGCGCCAAAACCGGATTGCATGTCGTGGTATTGGGGCGGCAGCTTGCCAACTACAACGGCAGCCGCGTCGTCATCGACAATGCGAGCGGTTCCGCACTCGCCGTCGAGGAAATCCTCGCCGACGGCACGACCGAGATCGCCTATCTGGGCAAAAACGACTACCGCGTCGGCATTGACCGCTATGCCGGTTATCGGCGCGCATTAAATGAAAACAACCTTGAAGTCGACCCGTCGCTGGTGATTCTCGATCACTCCGGCGTGCAGTTTCAACAGCAGCTTGATGCGCTGATCGCCGCCGAATTGCCACCCCTGCTGAACCGTCACCCCAGCTGCCGCAACTTTGTCACATTCAGTTACCTTATGGCGCACGCCGCCTACTGTTACTGTCGCAAGCTCGGCATGCCGATGGAGGAGTTTCGCTTTTTCGGATATGACGTCGAGCCGGGGCTCAGCAATGATTTTTACAACCGTTACACCGTTATCGAGCGGCCGATGGAGGAAATCGGCCGATCCGGAGCCGCCATGCTGCTGGAACTAATCGAAAGCGGGCGGCCCAATACCGACTTTCTGGTTCGCAGGGTTCAGCCTGAATTACGCAGTGCGGGGCTGATCCTGAAAAAACTTGGCATTGATACCGAAACCAAACCAGTCAACCAATATTAGATAAGGAGAGACGTTTTTATTTATTTACTTTTTTCACAAGAAGGTATTATTCAACAACATCGGGAAATCCCCGGAGAAAGGTTCGACAACATGAAATCAGTAGCAAAAAAGCAGGGTTCCTTCACCTTGATCGAGCTGCTCGTCGTCATCGCAATTATTGCGATCCTTGCCGCGATGCTGCTCCCCGCCCTCAATAAAGCACGCAAAAAAGCCCGTTCGGCCTCCTGCACCAACAACCTGAAACAGTCGGCTCTTGTTACTTCCATGTATGCGGGCGACTACGGCGATCAGGTCGTCACCGTATTCCTGAGCGCAACCATCAACATCGGCACCTATACGAACATCAACCGCTGGGCGCCTTTCTATCAGGCGACCGGATACTTTGACGCACCGTCGTCCGCGTTTTGCCCGTCGGCGTCGATCGGATTTACCGGTAAATTCAGCGACACCACGACATGCGCCAACGGCAGTTCGCCGAACTTCGGCGAACTCACCTACGGTATCGCTTGGGGTAGCGACAAAGACCAGTATGAAAACATCACCCCCGGCTGGACTCAGACCGTCGGCAAGGGCGGCGAAAAGTGGCACACCATCCGCTGCGGCGGCATCCAGTCGCCAAGCTCCACTGTCCTGCTCTCCGACTCGTACACCAACGACCGGAAAAGCCCCATCGCCTACCTCTTCGCCTGGGGCGAGAGCAAGATGTATTACACGCACGGCGCCCGTGCCAATGCAGCCGCCTTTGACGGCCACGTAGCCTCCATCGACTGGAAGGGCCGCGAGGAATACGGCATCACGACCACCGACCATTATCCGAGCAACTAATTCGGTTATGCGTCAACTCGTGGCGGCCGACCGGAAACTGATGGTCGACCGCCTGTTTCTTAACCTAAAACATTCTTTGCAATCAATATGTCATTCTGTAAAAAATGCGTTCTTGTCGCGGTACTGTTGACCTCGCTGCTGCCGATTTGCGGAGCAGCGCAGGAAAACGCTTTTTTCACGCTGTGCCGGCAGGATGACGGACGCTGGTTTTTACGCGCCCCCGGAGGAAGCGATTTTTTCTCGCTCGGGGTCGATCAGACGAGTTTCTATGTTCACCCGTGTTCCAAACGCGGCACCGTGCCGTATCACGATTTCTGCCTGAAAAAATACGGTTCAGAAAGCGCCTGGGCCGTCCACACCGCCAGCCGTCTGAACCAGTGGGGATTCAACACGGTCGGGATTTCCGACCGCCCCGGGCTGATGTACAAACAGGGGTTGCCCTTTACTGTTTTTGCCGGCATCGGCTCCGGGTGCGCCTTTAAAAGCGCACTCAAAGAACCCGCCAACTGGCGCAACTTCCCCAACATTTTCGACCCCGGATTTCCCGCGGAAGCCCGCAAACTCGCCCGCGAGCGTTGTGCTCCGTATAAAGACAACCCGCTGGTAATCGGCTACTTTTTGGACAACGAGTTGCAATGGCGCGGCAGCAACCCGGAGCACTCCGACTTATTTGGCGACACCTTGAACCTATCGGCCGGCAATCCGGCTAAAATCGCTTTGGTCGGGCATTTGCGCCGTATGCACAAAGACGATCTTAAAGATTTCGCCGCCGTTTGGGGCGTGACCTTGCGCGACTGGCAGGAGCTGGCTGATCGCCGCGCACTGCCGGCGGCCGCCAACCCGGAGCGGGCGCAGGCCATCAAGCTCGCATTTCATCAGGAGATCGCCGAACGGTATTTCAGCGTTATTTCCGCCGCAATTCGCGAAGCAGACCCCAATCATCTGCTTTTGGGCAACCGTTTTTCCGGCACCGCACCGGATTTTGTGCTGGAAGCCGCCGGGCGTCACTGCGATGTCATAAGTATCAACACTTACCCGGTATTCGACCCCGCCACCACCGATTTCTCCCAGTTGAAAGCCTTTTTTGACCGGATCCATCAAAAGACCGGCCGCCCGCTGTTTTTGACCGAGTGGAGTTTTGCCGCGCTTGACGCCGGCTTGCCTTGCCGGGCCGGCGGCGGCATGCGGGTGGATTCTCAGCGCGAACGCGCATTGGCGGCAGAGAAAATACAACGCTTTATCGCGTCGCTGCCCTATTTTGTCGGTTCGAGTTTTCTCATGTATGTAGATCAATCGCCTTATGGCCGCTCACCGGGCAGCAGCGAAAACTGCAACTACGGTCTGGTCAACGAAAACGACGAGCCATATCGTGAATTGACCACCATGTTCACCCGCGTCAATGCCGAAGTGCTGTCGCTCCATCGCGGCGAAACAGACGAATTGGCCGCATTCAAGACGGATTCACTGCAATTTGACCCCGTCAAAGGCAGGATCACGGCGACACTGGTCAACCACGCCTCCAAAGAGGTGACTCTTCCGGTCGAGTGGCGCATTGACCGAAATAAAAAGAGTATAAGCTACACCATTCCGCCCGCCGGTACCGACGCCGACTGCCGTGTGATCCCCGGAGAAATCACGATCCGTCAGCAAGTTGACCGTAAGGCTGCGGAGAATAGATGGCTGCCGATACAGTTGCAGATCAGCGATCGCGCCCGGCCGGTGAATGGTGAAATGCGACTGACTTCCCTGCTCCCGCCGCCGCCGTCGCCGCAATCCGGCAGCGCAAAGCACAGTTACGGTATAATGGTGCAAACACGCACATCCGCCGCGCCCGCTTCACTTTGG
>JAQVVK010000077.1 GCA_028698975.1 Victivallaceae bacterium | reverse complement strand
TATTGAAACGGTTTGCAAACGCCGGAGCATGGGAGGACTACTGGCAAAAACGCATGGAAATTCTCGGCAACGTCGTCATCGGCGTTGGAAATTACAAGTGTGTTTCACAAAATTTGGGACAATAACACGCAATTTGCAAAAAATCTCTCATGCAAAAAAAATCGTTCCTGATTTCTCCTTCTCCGCTCAAGATGAAGGATGTAGTCGTTTTCGAATTGGAAAACAACCTTTATTTATCCGCACAACGCGACCTCAATGTGCAGGAAATCCGAGGGAGCAAGAGCGGTACAAAATATGTTCTTATCGGCGTCGCCATTCAGCAGGACAGTACGCGCCCGGCTCCGGAAGTCGAGCTTCAGGCCGAGGACAAGCCGGTCGATGAATGCGTTTCCAGCTGGTGCGGCCGCTGGACGCTGGTTGCCGGAGCGACTTTATACACCGACTTTGCCGTGCTTTCCGGTATCTTTTACGCGGGGCGCACCGCCTCGAATTCATTTTCGTTGATGTTGGATAATCTGAAAAGCAGTGGGAAATCCATTCATTACAAAAAGAATCAATGTACTTACGGCTGCGGCATCGACTATTATCCCGGCCCGATGACGCCGGAGAAAGAAGTGATGCGTTTGCTGCCGCTGCAAAGGCTTGATCTAAAGGGTGATAAATTTGAATATATAACCTATGCAATGCCGGAAGTCGAGCACAATAATCGAGATTTGACCGACGAACTGATTGATTTGATAACTACTTTTTTGAAGAATGCCGCTCTCATCTATGGCGAAGTCCTGCTCCCCTTGAGCGGCGGCTATGATTCGCGAACGCTTTTTGCGATCGCCCTCAAATCCGGGATCGATTTCTCGGCATACACTTGCATGAAAGAAAATATCTCCTATGCCGATCGCAATTATCCTCAAAGGTGTTGTGCCTTGTTTGACATCAAGCACCGCTGGGTCCGGCGGAGCCGTCTGACCCGAAGCCAGAGAAATCGCCGCGCCGAAGAGTTTGACCGTCATACCTCCGGACTTTGTATTGACCGCGACCGGGAATACTATGTTTACAAACAACTTCCGCCGGCCTCCAAGTCGGCGGTGGTGCTGGGAGGCGCGATTTGGGAATTATTGCATTTTTTCTATCGCTCAAAATTTGGTGAAAACATAGACTGCAATCTGGCGGCTCCCGAGATCTTCAGTAAATTCGGCCGGGTTGAAGCGTTTCAGATCCCGATGTTGGAACGCTATCTTGAGTATGCCCGAGACACCCCGTGGGCCGGGGTGCCGTTTTACCATAGGTTTTATCTGGAACAGCGTGTATCCATATGGCTCTCTGCAATAGAACAGGCCTGGGATCTGAACCCTGCGGAAAGAATACAACCGTGCAACAGCCAGAGGTGTATCGCCTTGATGCTGCGGCTGGCTCGGGAATACCCGCACGCGCATGATGTTCAAAAAGAAATAATGCGCCGTCTTGCGCCGCAACTGCTGACCATCCCGTTTAATTTCCCGCAGTGGAGTCCGCTTCAAAGAAAGACCAGGCGGGCGATCAGTTTGGTGAAACAATTCGCGATGGGCTGGATATAACCGGCACAACCGGCGATTTGCAACAATGCACCCCCGGCAAATGACCGACCGGTATGCCTGATTGCCGGAGCCCGCATGACATCGTCAGGTGCTTTTTATCAACCGCAAAGACAAGTGACGCTTTTTGTCATCAAAGCAGACGCATTTATCCATTTCATTAGCAACGATTCAATGTTATATTGCTTAAGTAAGTCAAAATAAATCAAAATATAATGTTGGAGGATTGAAAATGAACATGCGAATTTTTTTGCTGTCTGCCGCGTTTGCCGCCTCCGTCTGGAGTGCGCTTGCGGCCGCCGAATTGCGGCTTGACTCAAAGGAGCCGGGCAATGTCTTCGAGGCGGAAAACGGCGAATTGCATCTGGCGGTCTCTCCGCAGACCGGATGGATGAAACTTGACCTCGAACTTTGCGACGAAAACGGAAATACGCTCGACAGCCGCACCCTCTCTCCGCAGGCCGCCCAGACCATTGCCTTGCCGGAGCGCGGCTATTATCAGGTGACCGTGCGCGGCCGCCGGCGCGACGGTTCGGTCGTGGTCGCGGAAACCCGCGCCGCCGTGGTCGGCAAGGCGATCGACGAGAAGACGCGCATGAGTTCTCCTTTTGGACTTTGCGGCTCCGGCGAGTTGTTTGCCAAGGCCGGGGCGCGCTGGGGACGGCTTTTTTACGAACTCTGCAGCCCGGAAATGGAGAAATGGTCTAAAGACGGTTGCCCGGATGTGCCGGTCGCGCCTTTGGCCGACCGGTTCCGCGAAATGGAGCCGATCTACGGCTTCTGGCCTCAACCGTTTTGGCTTCAGGATCGTCCGGCCGGGGCGGAGGCGGCGGCGCGGGGAGATCTTTCCATGTACCCGATACGCAAGGATAAAACAACCGAACTTGTCAAGATAATCCAGCGCGCCGTCACCGCCACGTCAAACCGCCGCTATGAAATGGTCACTATCGCCAACGAACCGATGTGGATGACTCCGTATAAGGACTTCGTCGAATATATAAAACTCTACATCAAATCGATCCGTGCGATCCGCCCCGGCGTCAAACTTATCGGCCCGGCGCATTGCGACATCTATTTCCCGGAACTCAAGAAATATGCGGATTCCGGCATGTTCAAAATTCTGGATGGCGTCGATATTCACGCCTATGTCAAGGCCACTCCGCCCGAGGGGGAATTCATCGAACTGGTACGCAAACTTAAATCCTTTCTGGCGCAGCGCGGCTTCGGCTCCCTGCCGATTTACATCACCGAATTCGGCTGGACCACCCCGCCCGGAGATTGGCAGAAGCCGGTGGACGAGTTGACTCAGGCGCGTTACTGCGCCCGGTCGATCGCTCTGCTTGCCGCCGAAAACGTCAAGGCGATCCTCTGGTTTTGCCTCTACTGCGAGAACCCCAAAAGCAACGCTTACGGCTATGCCCTGCTCAATGCCGACCGCACCCCCAAGGCGGCGTATGCGGCATATGCGACTTTGACCCGGGAACTTGCCGGAGCCGACCACGGCAAGGCCAAACTCGATCACCCGAAGCCGGGAATCTGGCGGCTGCGTTTTCCGCGTAACAGCGGATTTGTCTGCATGGTCTGGTCGCCCGACGGTGAACAGACATGGAGCGACCCCAAATGCGGCTCGCCCGTCCGCACCATGACCGGGCGGGTTGTCCCCGGCAGCGAAGTGCGCGGCTTCAAGTTCGCGGTTTCGCCGTCACCGTGTTATTACTCGGCAAGTAAATAGAGATAGTCATAATGCAGTGGTATTATTATTGCTCTATCGGCGTGCTGCTGGCGATACTTATCGGAGTGGCTTTTTACTCGCGGCGTTATGTGCGTGACGTTGCCGACTATCTCGCCTGCGGCCGGGTGGCCGGGCGTTACGTCATAAGCGTCGGCGACCTCACTTCCGGGCTGTCGGTCATCACCTTTGTCGCTTTTTGCGAGCAAAACTACCAGTGCGGCATCGCCATGAGTTTCTGGGAAACCGCGCTGTCGTTGCAGGTCGGCACATTTCTGTCGCTTACCGGCTACTGCGTCTATCGCTTCCGGCAGACGAGGTGTCTCTCGATCGGGCAGTTTTTTGAACAGCGTTACAGCCGCTCGTTTCGTATTGTGGCATCCGCCCTGCGCGCCTTTACCGAAATGCTGACCAACGCGATCGGGCCGGCTATCGCCGTGCGTTTTTTTATCTATTTTCTCGGCTTGCCGCACCGGGTCGATCTCTTCGGCATGAGTCTGCCGGTTTACGGACTGCTGGTGGCCGGGCTGCTGCTGATCGCGCTGCTCATCATCTTCCCGGCCGGCCGGGTTTCGCTGCTTATCACCGATTCGCTGCAGGGGTTGATGTCGTACCCGATCTTTTTGGTGTTCACCATCTTTGTATTGGTCAATATTTCGTGGTTTTCCGACACCGTGCCGGTGATGCTCGACCGGGCTGCCGGAGAAAGTTTCATCAATCCGATGGATGTTTCCAAGCTGCGCGACTTCAATGTATTTGCCTTGATCGTCACCTTGACCGGCACTATTCTCAACCGGGCCGCCTGGATCGGCAACGACACCACCAATTCGGCGCGCAACCCGCATGAACAAAAAATGGCGGGCATTCTCGGCGCGTGGCGCAACGGTTTTTCGTCATCGGCATTGATCCTTTTCGGCATTTTTGTCATAACCTTCATGCTGGGCGACCGGTTTGCGCCCACCGCCCACGAAGTGCGGCTCGCCTTGGCCGACCGGGTCGCGGCGGAAGTCGTCGTCGAACCCGATGTGCGCGGCCGGCTCGACGCCGCCATGGCGTCGCTTGAAGTCCCGTCGCACCGGATCGGTGTGGACGAGCCGTATTCGCGGCAGCAGAACCCGGACACCCGTCTTTTGGATAAAGCATATCAGGCGATGCAGAGCGAAACCACCTCTCAGGAAGTTACCAATGCCGGATTTCAGGAGTTTCGCTCGCTCTATTATCAGATGATGATGCCGTCGATGCTTCGCAAGCTGTGCCCGGAAATCCTGATCGCATTGCTTACATTGCTCATGGTCATGCTGATGATCTCCACCGACGACAGCCGCATATTCAATGCGTCGAGCACTCTTATACAGGACATTGTTATGCCGTTACGCAAGACGCCGTTGACGGTCAAACAACACCTGCTGCTGCTCAAGCTGGGATCGGTATTTGTCGCGGCTTTCTTTTTTGCGGTGTCGCTGTTTTTTGTGCAACTTGATTATATCAACATGTTTGTGACGGTGATGTGCTCGATCTGGCTGGGCGCGGCCGGGCCGATCATGATCGGCGGGCTGTACACTAAATTCGGTACGACAACCGGCGCATGGTGCGCTCTGGTATTTGGCTCCGGCACCGCCATTGTCGGGATGTTTTTGCAGCGCACCTGGGCGTCGCTGGTCTATCCCTTGGTGGCCGACCTCGGCATGGTTGACCAGGTTGACCGGCTGCTGCGGCTTATTTCCGCGCCGTTTGCGCCGTATATTGACTGGCACATGGACGCGATCAAGTTTCCGATCAACTCATTTGAAATATATTTTCTTGCCATGTTTCTGGGGTCGGCGGCGTATGTGGCCGGTTCTCTCCTGCTGCGGCGGCGCAGCTACAACCTCGACCGGCTGCTGCATCGCGGCATTTATTCGGAAGAACCCGAAGTCCGCCACTCGGCCTGGAGCTGCTCCAATCTTTACAGCAAGCTGATCGGCATCGATGACGAATACACTTGCGGAGACAAGATAATCGCATGGAGTGTTTTCATCTTCTCGTTTTTCTACCGTTTCTTTCTCGGATTTGTCGTGGTGCTGGTCTGGAATATGATTTCGCCGTGGTCAAAAGACAGCTGGGGCATGTATTTCTTCATCACGATGATACTTACCTCGCTTGCGGTCGGCGCGATTTCGACGGTTTGGTTTATCTGGGGCGGCGTGTGTGACACCATTGCACTGTTTCGCGACCTCAAAAAGCGGATCGCCAACCCGCTCGACAACGGCTTTGTCGAGGGCGAAATATCACTGGCCGACCTCGCTCACGTCAGTCAGGTCGAGGGCGAAGTATCCGGCAAAAAATAAGCCGGGTCGAGGTGGTTGAGTTCAATCGTTACGCCTGAATGACAATAAGGCTTTATTAGTCATTGGCAGAGCGTTTTTATCCATTGCCGTTTGTTTTATTTTGTGGTATAATAAAAGTTGTGTAGAATACAAGTTTTTGTAAATCTAAACAAGATCGAGGAAGTTAAGCAAAAATTGAATGGGCAAAACGCGGTCCGGCCGATGTTTTATTGACCCATTTTTTTTACATAATTTTGAATTTTTTTCTACATAACCCACAATAGGAGATGCATCATGGCGGACGAGAAGGTAACTTGGTTTTTAGACGATACCCAAGTTGGCGGAGCAGACAGTGTAAACAGTTTGAAAGTCGGCGGCGCGGAAGCCCAGAATATTATCAACGTCAATTCGGATGGCGTGGCCACCAAGATCACGGTTTCCTCGGCCGGCACGCTTAACGCCTACGAAGGCGCGGTATTCTCCGGCGGCAACGGCGGAGATTTCGGCGCGTTCAAGGTCATCAACGGCGGTAACGCCATTGTCAGCGGTGCTCAAATCATCAACAATTCGGGTACTCAGATCGGCGGGGCCGTGCTCAACGCGGGTGATCTTACCGCCAACGACACCATTTTTAGCGGCAACTCCGGCGGGCTTAACGGCGGCGCGCTGGCCAATCAATATACGATGCATCTTAACGGGGTCACTCTCTCCGGCAACACCGCCAATTACAACGGCGGCGCGATGCTGAACAACGCGAACGGCGTCGCCTACATTTCCGGCGGCGGATTTTATGACAACCTCGCCAAAGGCGCATACGGCGGCGCGTTGTATAACAGTATCGGTGTCGCCAATATTAATGACACTGTATTCAGCGGAAACAAAAGTACTACCAACGGCGGCGCGATTTTCAACAAAGACGGCAGTACCCTTAATATTTCCGGCGGCGCGATCAACGGCAACGCTTCGGTTGAAGGTGCCGGTATCTACACCATCAATGCCAACATGACCCTGACCGATGTCAATTTTACCGGCAACCTTGCCACCAGCTTCGGCGGCGCGGTTCGCAATGCCGGCACCACCGAGGTCAGTATCAAGGGCGGCGTTTTTACATCCAACCAGGTGACTGGTGTCGGTTACGGCGGCGCGATCTACAACACCGGCAGCATGACGGTCAGTGAAGCGACTTTCTCCGGCAATGCAGCGCACCACGGCGGCGCGATTTCTCCATCGCTTAATACCGCGATTATGACGTTGAACAATAACGTATTTACCAGCAACAATGCGCGTGGCTACGGCGGTGTCATCTACAACAACGCTGCCACGGTCAATTTTTCCGGCGGCTCCATGACGGGCAACACCGCGGTAAGCGCCGGTCGCGACAAGCATCGCCTACATCAAAAGCGAACGGGTCGAGTACTGCGAATTTCGCACCACCGTGGTGAGCGGATTTCACACGCCGGAGGATCTTGAGGAAATCGCTCGCACCCTCCGGGGGACGAAGCACTATTTTTTGCAGAAGTTTGTCGACTCCGGCGACCTTATCGGCGTCGGTCTGGGGGCCATGCCCGACGCCGAAATGCGAGAGTGTCTGGCCCGGGTTCAAAAAATTATTCCCGCGGCACAACTACGCGGCATCTGAAATAAGAAACACACACTTTAATCATTTTCAAGACAAGGAGAAAACAGCATGTATCAAGTCCAAAAACGTAACGGCAGAGCGGTCGACTTTGACCTGAAAAAAATCTGCGACGCCATTCAAATGGCGTTTGAAGCACAGGAAAAGAACTTCCACCCGACCGTCATAAACTTTCTTGCGCTGCAAGTGACCGCCGATTTCGAGCCGAAGATCAAGGAAGGCCTGATTTCGGTTGAGGATATTCAGGACAGCGTCGAGGCGGTGCTGGTCAAGGGCGGCTATGCCGAAGTCGCCAAGGCCTACATCCTCTATCGCCGCCAGCATGAGAAATTGCGCAACGCCGAATCGACCATCATCGACTTCAAGAAGACCATCGACGACTATGTGAAGATCAACGACTGGCGCGTCAAAGAAAATTCCACGGTGACGTATTCGGTCGGCGGGCTGATCCTCTCCAACTCCGGAGCGATTACCGCCAACTACTGGCTTTCCGAGATTTATGATGACGAGATCGCCAACGCCCACCGCAACGGCGATATGCACTTGCACGACCTTTCGATGCTCACCGGCTACTGCGCCGGGTGGTCGCTCCGCCAGCTGATCCAAGAGGGATTGGGCGGTATCCCCGGCAAGATCACCAGCGCCCCGGCTTCGCACTTGGCGACGCTGTGCAACCAGATGGTCAACTTCCTCGGCATCATGCAAAACGAATGGGCCGGCGCACAGGCGTTCAGCTCGTTTGACACTTATCTGGCTCCGTTTGTAAAGGCCGACAAGCTCACCTATTCGCAGGTCAAAAAATGTATTGAATCGTTTATCTTCGGTGTCAATACTCCGTCGCGCTGGGGCACGCAGGCTCCCTTCTCCAACATCACCCTCGACTGGGTGGTGCCCAACGACCTGGCCGAACTCAACGCCATCGTCGGCGGCAAAGAGATGCCGTTCAAATACAAAGACTGCAAGGCCGAAATGGATATGGTGAACCGGGCTTTCATCGAGACCATGATCGACGGCGACGCCAACGGCCGCGGTTTCCAGTACCCGATCCCGACCTACTCCATCACCCGCGACTTCGACTGGAGCGACACCGAAAACAACCGGCTGCTCTTTGAAATGACGTCCAAATACGGCACGCCTTATTTCTCCAACTACGTCAACAGCGACATGGAGCCGAGCGATGTAAGAAGCATGTGCTGCCGTCTGCGGCTCGACCTGCGCGAACTGCGCAAGAAATCGGGCGGCTTCTTCGGCAGCGGCGAAAGCACCGGTTCGATCGGCGTAGTCACCATCAATATGCCGAGGATCGCCTATCTGTCCGAAAATCAGGACGAATTCTACAAGCGGCTTGACCACATGATGGACGTGGCGGCGCGTTCGCTCAAGATCAAACGCACGGTAATCACCCGGCTGCTGGACGAGGGGCTTTATCCATACACCCGCCGTTATCTCGGCAAGTTCGACAACCACTTCTCCACCATCGGGTTGCTCGGCATGAACGAAGCCTGCCTCAACGCCGAATGGGTGCGTGAAGATCTCACCCACGAGGAAGCGCAGAAATTCACCACCGAAGTGCTCAACCACATGCGTGAACGTCTTTCCGACTATCAGGAGGAATACGGCGACCTCTACAACCTGGAAGCCACCCCGGCCGAGTCGACCGCCTATCGTCTGGCCAAGCACGACAAGAAGCGGTTCCCCGACATCATCACGGCGGCGAAAACCGAAAACGATGCGCCCTACTATACCAACAGTTCGCATCTGCCGGTCGGCTATACCGACGATGTGTTCAGCGCGCTGGATATTCAGGACAAACTTCAGACGCTCTACACTTCCGGCACGGTGTTCCACGCTTTCCTCGGCGAAAAACTGCCCGACTGGAAGAGCGCGGCCACGCTGATCCGCAAGATAGCCGACAACTACAAACTGCCGTATTATACGCTGTCGCCGACCTATTCGATCTGCCAGAAGCACGGCTATATCGCCGGTGAGAAATTCACCTGCCCGGAATGCGGCGGCAAAACCGAAGTTTACAGCCGTATCACCGGCTACTATCGCCCGGTGCAAAACTGGAACGACGGCAAGTCGCAGGAGTTCAAAGACCGCAAGGTCTACGACTTCGGCAAGATCAGCAAGGCGGTGGTAAAGAAAGCCACGGCGGCTCCGGCGGCTCCGGCGGCCTCGGTGCTGCCGGT
>JAQVVK010000076.1 GCA_028698975.1 Victivallaceae bacterium | reverse complement strand
CTGAGCGAAAAGGAACTCAAGGCGTTGGAGGAGAAGGTCGCCGCCCGCAACGCCCGCGCCGCCCGCCGTGCCGCCGACGCCGCCGACCCGGATCCGGCCGATGTCATCAAATACATGTACACCGATACCGACAGCTCGGTGGTGCCGGAAGAGTATGCCAACGTCAAGACCGACGCCCCGGCTCCGCGTGCCAAGCGCGACGCCAACGGATTGGCGACCTACAAGGACGCCATCAAAGAGGGTATTTCCGAAGAAATGCTGCGCGACAAGCGCGTGGTGATGTTTGGTGAAGACGTTGCCGAATACGGCGGCGCGTTCAAGCTCTCCAAGGGGATGATCGACGCCTTCGGACGCGACCGGATTTTTAACACCCCGATCTCCGAGGCTTGCATCTGCGGTACCGCGGTCGGTATGGCCATGACCGGTTACCGCCCGATCGCCGAACTCATGTATATGGACTTTGCATTGATGTCGAGCGACCAGATTTCCAATCAGGCCGCCAAGTGGCATTACATGACCGGTGCGTCGACCGAGGTGCCGCTTGTCATTCGCTGTAGCGTCGGCGGCGGCAAGGGATACGGCGGCCAGCATTCGCAGTCGCTGGAGTCGATGTTTGCGCACATTCCGGGGCTGTATGTTGCGTATCCGTCTAATCCGCGTGACGCCAAGGGCATGATTAAGACCGCGATCCGCACCAACAACCCGGTGCTTTTCGTCGAGGGTCAGCTGCTCTACAATGTCAAGGGCGAACTGCCGGAAGAAGATTACACCGTGCCGTTTGGTGAAGCCAATGTTTTGCGCAGCGGCAAGGATGTGACCATTGTCGCTTGGGGGCCGGCGGCTCCCGACGCGGTCAAGGCCGCCGATCTGCTGGCCGCCGACGGCATCGAAGCCGAGGTGATAGACGCCCGCACGCTGGTGCCGTTTGACTGGGAGACGGTGTTTGCATCGGTGCGTAAGACCGGCCGCTGTCTGGTGGTCAGCCAGTGCGTTGATATCGGCAGCTTCACCGGGGAGATCGTTTCGCAGATCATGGCGAACTGCTTTGACGACCTCGCTGCTCCGGTGCTGAAGCTCGGTGCCTGCAACGGTATCGCGCCGCAGGCGGTGACGCTGGAAAAGGCGTTTTTGCCGCATCCGGAAGATATGGCCGCCGCGGTCAAGAAACTTTACTGAGCCGGGGTGAATTATGGCAACCAGAATACCGGTTCCGAAACTCGGACAATCCGAAGAGACCGTGACCATCGCCACCTGGCGGGTCAAGGAAGGTGACAAGATCAAGAAGGGCGACGTGCTCTTTGAAGTCGAAACCGACAAGGCGGTGCTCGAAGTCGAGTCGCAGTTTGAAGGTACGATCCTTAAGATCGTGACCCCTGTCGGGGTCGAAGTCCCGGTGATGGTGGCGACCGCCGCCATCGTCGGCGAACCCGGTGAATCGATTCCGGCCGAGCTTTTGGCGGCGGCTCCGGCGGCTGCCGCGCCCGCGGCTCCCGCTCCGGCGGCGGCTCCGGCAGCGGCTCCCGCACCGAAAGCCGCTGCGGCGGCTCCGGCGGTTGCGGCTTCAGCTCCCGTGGCGGCACCGGCGGCGGCTCCTGCGCCGAAAGCTGCGGCTCCGGCTGCAGCTGCACCGGCTCGCAAGGCGGTTTCGCCCCGGGCAAAGAAGTTCTCGGCCGATCTCCTGATCGACCTTGGCAAAGTTCCGGCCGCCGGGACGCGGGTGACCGAGCAGGATGTCAAGGACTATCTTGCGCGCACCGGTTACAATGATCGCAAGATCACGCCGACCGCCTACAATCTGGCGCGGGAAGCCAAGCTCGAATTGCTGGCCTTGGAAGGCACCGGCGATGGCGGGCGGATCACCGCCGCCGATGTTAAAATGGCGATCGACGAGAAACCGCAGCCGTTTAACACCATGCGTAAGATAATTGCGGCTCGGCTCACTCAGTCGAAGCAGACGGTGCCGCATTTTTATGTGACCGTGCCGGTTGACATGACCGACATCGGCAGGAAGCGCAAGGCGTTGAAAGACGCCGGCATGGGGGTTTCGGTCAATGTTTTCGTCATCAAGGCGGTGGCATTGGCACTGCGCGAGTTCCCGTTGGTCAACTCGACCTGCGACGGCGTTTCGGTGTCGAAGCACGGGCGCATCAACATCGGCATGGCGGTGTCGGTGGACAACGGGCTGGTGGTGCCGGTGATCCGCAACACCGACCGCAAGGCTCTCGATGAAATACAGGCCGAATCCGGCGAACTGGCCGAAAAGGCGCGTTCGGGCAAGCTGTCGCCCGACGACATGAAGGGCGGTACGTTTACCATCTCCAACATGGGCATGATGAATGTGGAGTCCTTCGGCGCGATCATCAACCCGGGTGAAGCCGGGATTTTGGCGGTTGCCAGCGCGGTACCCACTCCGGTGGTGCGCGACGGCCAGATCGTCGTGCGTGACATTATGAAGATCACGATGTCGGCCGACCACCGGGTGGTGGACGGCGCGATGGCGGCCGCGTTCGCAAACTGTGTCAGAGCCAAGCTGGAAGACATTTCCATTTGGGATGCGATGGTTTGATATAAAGCGCGAAACACCATAAAACGGCGATCCGGCATGGATCGCCGTTTTTTTTGTCGCAATTCGCCCGGAATGCGATGGGAAGATCATGGTTCGCATCAGGAGAAAAAAACAGCGGATCACTCGATTGCTGGTCTGTTTTAGGTTCGAAAATGCGACAAAAATGCCAATCGATAAATTTTTAGCTTGAATTATCAAAATGGCATGATATTTTCAGAAAATGGCATTTTTTTGTCTGTGGTTGATGTGTTGTTTCCCCTTTGAATTTTAGCGAAAATCCGGGTCACTTCTGAATCAAAGACGGGCATACGGTTTAACTTCTGAAGCCGCAAAATCAAGAACCTGATTGTGGCGGCGAATTGTGTGAAAAACAAATAATCAGATGGCTACTTTTAATATGAACGAAGAACATCATTTTTCGGGTGATGCCGCAGGAGTTTTTAGTATGAAAAAATAACAATCCAGCGGTTCATTTGGGTGGCGGTTTGCTCCGTTGCGGTTATTGCCGCCGCATTGGGGTTGACTTATCAAAGCCATCCGGAATTTTTTGCTGCAAACACCTCGCCGTCAAATGATGTAAAAGACGAGAAAAATATTTTGGTCTTTCTCTCGGCGCATGCGACGAATTCCCGAACCGCCCGCTGGGTCGATCTCATCGAAAACTGGGCGAAGCGCAGCCCGGATTTCAACATCGATTTAAACATCGTTGAGCTTGATGTTTTGCGCAATCCGGATTATGCCGATTGGAAGAAAGAAATCGACAAAGAGCTTCCCGCGATCCGTCAGCATCACTATGACATGATTATTACGCTGGACAATCCCGCGCTGGATTTGCTGATCCGCCGGGATAATTTGCTGCCGCCCGATGTGCCGGTCGTGTTTGCCGGATATGAAAAAAATCTGGATGAGATACTCAAAATCCACCCCAATACGACGGGCATCCGGGAAAATCCGGATGTTATTGCCAATATTGAACTGGGGTTGAAGCTCCTGCCGAAAACAAGGGAAATCATAATTTTGGCGGATGCCAGCTCCGACAGCCAAATTTTATTGGATGAAACCCAAAAGAAAATACGCGTCCCGGATGGTGTGAAGGTTTCTGTGTTGAGCAATCAGGAGAAGTCGATAGTCGATATTTTTGATGTTCTCCGCAAAAAACAGGAGCACTCCTTTCTGGTCTTTCCGCCATGGCGGGAAATGGCAAAAAACGACTACCAGACCCGCAACGCAATGGCGCAGGATCTGGCGAAAGAAATAAAGATGCCATTCTTTATTTCAACCGACGAGGTGCTTTACAGCGGGGCTTTGGGCGGATATCTTGTGCCGATTGACGATTTGGCTCAAATGACCACCGAAACCGCTTCGGAGATATTGAATGGGAAGTCGGCGGCGCAAACGCCGGTCGTGATGTTTCAAAATCAATATCGCTTCAATGACCCTGTTTTGCACGAGTTCGGGGTTTCGCGCAAGGCACTTCCGCCCGGAAGCAGCGTGGTCAATGCGCCGCAAGGGATATGGCAGACCCACCGCAGTGAGCTTCTTATCGGCGGTATCCTGTTTTTGCTTGCGGTCGGCGGCGTCGGCGGATATGCGTTTACCGTGCGGATGACGTTGAGACGCGCCCGCAAACTCTACTCGGCTCTGCCCGGACGCATCGGGGTGATCAACGAGCGCGAAGAGATACTTTACATGAGTACGGAGCGGGAATTGGATGGAGATTTGTCCAAGGTCAAAGTATTGCGCGACATTCCCAATATTGATTACCCGAAACTTTCGCCGGCATTTCGGGAAGTGTTTCGCACCGGGCAAAAAATCACGCTTGACTATGAATACATGTCCGTCAAGAGAATGATGTCGGTGTCGCCGCTTTCACCGGATCTTTTCGGTCAGAAAGCGTTGATCTGGTTTTCCCAGGACAATTCGGCGCTTCAGACCGCCCGGCATCAGGCGGAAGATTATGCCGCCAAACTGAAAAAGGCGACCCGGTTGTGGGATATTCTCATAAATTCGCTGCCGATCCATATTTTTGCCAAGGACGCGGATCATGATTTCCGATATATTTTCAGCAACCGTTCACGGGCGGAGTTCTTCGGCATTCCGATAGATGAACTCAACGGCAAAAATGATTTCGACCTTCTTTCCGAAGAAAATGCAAGCCGTTTGCGCGTTTCCGATGAAAAAAACATGGCCGACCTTGAGACGTTTGAAACCGATAGTATGGAAGTACGCGACGCGGCGGGCAAGATTCATATTATGAACGTGGTCCAGATACCGTTTATCGACGAAGACGGCAGCCGTATATTGCTCGGCACCGCGTTTGACACCTCCGAACTGGTGGAAAGAAGACGGCAGGCCGAGGAGAATGCCGAGTGGTTCAAGCGGACCCTCCAATCCATCGGAGACGGCGTTATAACCACCGACGCCAATGGAAACATCGTGTTGATCAATCCGGTCGCGGAACGCATGATCGGCGTTACGCAGAGCGAGGTGATCGGGCGACCTCACGATGAGATTTTCAAGATTGTCGGAGCGTATGACGACCTGCCGATGCAGTCGCCGCTGCTCCGTACACTGCGTACCGGGTGTATTGTGGAGCTGGCCAATCATACCGATTTGCTGGGACGCAACGGCAACTGCTATCATATTGCCGACAGTGCCGCCCCGATTTTTGACAACCAGCATAAAATCGCCGGAGCGATCCTGGTATTTCGCGACGTCACCGAAGAATATGAAAATCGGGATCAGTTGCGGGATATGCTTAAAATGCTCGAATACAGCTCCGAGTTGACCAAGTCGGCGGCGTTTTCGCTCAATCTGTCCACCGGCCAAGTGCAGGGGTCGAAAAAGATTGGCGATCTCTGGCCGATCAACGACGACGGAATCGTCGCCCCCGTACACGAATGGGTTTACGAGCTGGATCGCCCGAAAGTCGATGACGCGGTTGAGCGTCTGAAAACCGGTAAAGAAAATGATGTGGTGGTCGATTTCCGGGCCGTAAAGGACAATCTCCTCCATTATTACAACGTGAAGATGTCGGTGGAGCGCTCTTTGACCAACAGCATAAATCTGATCGGCGTTATTCAGGATATTACCGACATCACGGTCAATATGCAGGAACACGCCGAAAGCGTCGAATTGTGGGAGATGGCGATTTCGACGCTGCCGATTATGTTCTTTGTGAAGGACGCCGACAACGATTTTCGTTATCTCATGTGCAACGAAGCCTTTGCCAAGTTTCACGATCTCACTATGGATCAGGTCGTCGGCAAAAACGACGCCGAACTGCTGCGAGTTTGCCCGGAGGCGATTAAAAAAGACGATCAGCGGGTCATCTCGGCCGAAGGAGTTCACCAGTTTTATTACACCGTGGAGGATTCGCACGGCTTCCCGCACGACCTCAAAAATGTGAAAAAGAGCTTTTTGCAGGCCAGCGGCAAACGGATCATTGTCGGTGCGTCGGCCGATATTACCATGCAGCACAACGTGATTCAAAACGAGACCGCCATAAAGGACGCGTTGGCCAATGTGATTCTTGAGCCGACCTTTGACGACGCATTCTTGCGGCTGGCCCGCTCCATAAGCGGCATTCTCAACTGCGACCGTGTCATGCTCACCAAGTGCAATGACGCCGGGCTTTTACGCTTCTATACCGAGTGGCATGCCCCGCAACTGGTCGATATGGACGCTGCCCTGCAGGATAAACATCATAAGGCTTGGGATGCGCACATTGACCTGATAAAAAGCGGCCAGCTTTTGAAATACAGCGATTTCAGAGCTTCCAAGATAAATGGCAAATTTCAGCTTTCTTCCGTCGACTATACAGTGCCAAAGTCCTTGATCGTTGCGCCGATCACCATCGACAAACAACTTTGGGGGGCGTTGTTCGTCTCGTTTTCCGAGGTGAAGCGAGCCTTTTCTGAATCGGATGAAAGTTTGATGCGTTCCATGGCCGACATCATTGCGCTGGCTCAGATACGCGACCGGCAGCAGCAGGAAATCCGGCGGGCCGACCGGGAAAAGCAGATGATTCTCGACCATATTCATATTCCGATCTGGCTCCACGACAGCCGGGGCGAACTCGTGCTGGCCAAT
This sequence comes from Victivallaceae bacterium, assembly GCA_028698975.1. Taxonomy (GTDB): domain Bacteria; phylum Verrucomicrobiota; class Lentisphaeria; order Victivallales; family Victivallaceae; genus Victivallis. Next base: position 2,804 of record JAQVVK010000076.1, on the reverse strand, counting down.
TCCGAAGTCCTGAAAGTGGCCGGAGTGACGGCGGAGCAGTTGACCACCGAGATGAACCGGGAAATTTTCAGCTCGTCATATCCGCCGGGGTCGCTTCGCCCCGTGCCGAAAGTGCTCAAAACGGAGAAAGAGGTTAACTTGACCATGACGTTCCGCGGACGCGAATACATGGTCTCCGCGCAGCCGATCTTCGATCAAAAACAACGGATTGCCTATATCGTAAAAAGCGCGATCGATATTACCGACCTGAACCAGTCGATCAAATCTCAGAAACTGGTCAACTTCTGCATGGAAACTTTCTTTGCCGAATCCGATATGAAAGCGGCATTTATGTCGGTGCTTAAGGAGGTTTGCAACTTCCTGGGCGCGGAGCGAAGTTTCGTCATGCGGTTTGATGCCGCGCACAACATCGCCTCCACGGTGGCGGAATATCACGCCGAGGGGTGTGCCGAAATCTTGAGTGAGGTGCATGACTTCCACTATTCATGTGCCGAGCCGTGGTATGAGGCTTTTGTGCGCAACGAGTTTATTTCATGGTCGAACACGCATTCCGACGGAGCGCAGGAGTTCTTCGGGGGCTGGTATCCGATTATTTCCAAGCTGCCGTCGCTGCATGTGCTGGGGCTGTATCTGGATGGTAAATCATGGGGCACGGTCAGCCTCTCTTTTTCCGGAGCCGACCACAAGCTGTCTGAGCGCGAAAAGGGGTTGCTCAAGACCATCGCCGGCATATTGGAGCTGTTCCTTGAACAGATGAACGCTCAGGGGAAAATTCTTGCCGCGCTCAATCAGGCGCAGGCGGCGGACAAGGCCAAGAGTTTCTTTATTGCCAGCGTGAGCCATGAAATCCGAACCCCGTTAAATGCGGTGATCGGGTTTGCCGAGCTGCTGCGCGACAACGCGCTGCCACAGGAGGAGAGAAGCGAGTATCTGGAGGGCGTCATTTATTCCGGGAATGCCTTGCTGCAGTTGATAAATGACGTTTTGGATTTGTCAAAGCTCGAAGCGAACCAGATGCAGATCGTCATGGAGCCCGCCGACTTTGCCGACTTGTGCCGCGAGATAATCCAGATATTCTCTTTCCGGGCCAAGGAAAGCGGCGTCGCGCTGAAAATGCAGATGCATGACTTGCCGCAAATGCAGCTGGATAAACTGCGAATCCGGCAGATACTCTTCAATCTGGTCGGAAATGCGATAAAATTCACGACTCACGGCTCGATAACCCTAACGGCTGAATTTATTGCGGATGATCCCTTGACCGGCACCTTGAAATTCAGCGTCATCGACACCGGTATCGGAATCGATCCGGGCGATCGGCAAAAACTGCTGGAGCCGTTTGTGCAGTTGAGCAAAATGCGCGGCACAAACTCCGGAAATAACGGTACCGGGCTGGGGTTGCCCATCTGCAAACGGCTGGTCGAAAAAATGGACGGCGCACTGGAAATCCAAAGCAAACCCGGGGCGGGCAGTATATTTTCCGTGACATTGCGGCATGTGCGGTATGATTTGGCCGGCAAGGTTGGCGAGACGGTCGCGGATGCCTTGCCGGAGGAGGAGGATACCGGTACTGCCGGGAGTTTATCCCAGACCATATTGCTGGTCGATGATGTCATGATGAATTTGAAAGTCATGACCGCGATGTTTCGCAAGATCGGTGTAAGCTGTATTTATTGCGCCTCATCCGGAGAAGAGGCCTTGAATATAATGAAGTCGCATAAAATCGATCTTGTGCTGACTGATATGTGGATGCCCAAAATGAACGGCGCGAAACTGGCGCAGGCCATTCATGAAATGCCGGAGTATTCTTCGCTTCCGGTGATCGCCGTCACGGCGGATATCGAGAGCAAGGAGCACTTTGAGACGGAGCAATTCAGTGATGTTTTGTTCAAGCCGGTCACGATGAAAAAGTGCTTGGATGTGCTGTCAAAACATTATGGGGTAATTTAGTCGATTATGAAAACCGACGGATTAGGCTTATATTTGTTAAATAACAAAGAATTTTACTTTTTCATCTTGAATTAAAAGAAAAATTATGCTAATTTAATAGGTAATTTGAGCGTACCGTTTTTTGGCATGCCGGTAGATTGTTGTTTGAAAACCGTTATATTTCAGCAAATACGCATGGAAACCGACCAAGTGAAAATGAGATTTGCAATGAAATAGGTGAAATGTGCCGGTAGGACTATTGTGTTCATTGGTCTTACCGGGCGCTTCCTTGTGTTTCATTGCGGGTTCATGGTCGGGCCTCCATGCGTTGTACTTGGGAGCGTTCGGTTCTTTTACTGGGTATTTCCGAGTATTGTTGTGGTTTTCCGCTAACAAAAAAATTATTAAAAATTACCGGGAAGCGATCGCACGATGAATTTTGCGGCAAATGGGTTGTATGCTCCTGATGTGAGCGGAAAATATTCCTGTCGATTTGCGCCCCGGAACACAACATTGTTGATTTTTCAACGTGAAGAATCCGCTTGCGACGATCTTGACGGCGTCATTGCAAGCAAGCGACCGCTTTACCTCAAACAAAAACGTTTCTATGCCAATGACCTGTTTACTCCAAATAACGAACATAAATCCGCCCCGCGAATCACCGCATTGCGGCCTCGCGCATTCTTCACGCCCGGTTTTAAGCTCAATGAATTTTATGGTGATCTGAAATGTTGTTTGTTCAGGCGGTATCAGTGTGGGGAAATCGTATGTTGACCTGTCTGAAATCAAAATATAAAAGACGGCTCATCATCGCGATTATTTTCATATCCGCGTTTATGGCAGGCGGTGTGTTCATGCTGTGCGGCGACTTCGACGAG
>JAQVVK010000075.1 GCA_028698975.1 Victivallaceae bacterium | reverse complement strand
CCACCAGCCGCGACACCAAACTCGGGCCGGAAGAGATCACCCGCGACATCCCCAACGTCAGCGAGGACGCCCTGCGCAACCTCGACAGCCGCGGTGTGGTGTTTGAGGGTGCTGAAGTGCTGCCGGGAGATATTCTGGTCGGCAAGATCACTCCGAAAACCGAGACCGAGCTGGCCCCGGAAGAGCGTCTGCTGCGCGCCATCTTCGGCGAAAAGGCGGCCGACGTCAAGGATTCCAGCTTGACCGTATCCAGCGGCAAGGGCGGTATCGTGATGGATATCCGCACCGAATACGCCAAAGACCCGGTGCGCGGTTCGCTCACCAAAAGCGAAGTCAAGAAGCAGGAAAAACAGCTTAAAAACGATTATCGCGACTCCTATAACGAAGTCATCGATGATCTGACCCGCAAGCTCTCCGATGTGCTGCTCGGCAATAAGCTGCCATACCCGATCTTCGACACTACGCCGGCGGAAAACAGCGCGGTGCTTATTAGCTCCAACCGCAAGGTTACCAAGAGTTCGATCCAGAAGCTGGCCATGCACTACGACTGCTGGGGCATGGAGGAGTGCGAGATCAAGGAGAGTATCTGCGATATAATCGACTCTTTCTCGGCTCAGTTTGAAGACGTCGAGGAAAAACGCCGCCGCTTCTCCGAGCTTGGCGAAAACGGCGAGGGCGTCGATAACGGCATCATCAAGCGCGTCAAAGTCTATCTCGCCTGCAAGCGCAAGCTGCAGGTCGGCGACAAGATGGCCGGCCGTCACGGTAACAAGGGTATTGTTTCGCGGATCGTGCCGATCGAAGATATGCCGTTCCTCGAGGACGGCACCCCGGTCGACATCATTCTGAACCCGCTCGGCGTGCCGAGCCGCATGAACATCGGCCAGGTGCTTGAAACCCACCTCGGCTGGGCTGCCAAGATGCTCGGCATCAAGGTTGCGACCCCGGTCTTTGACGGTATCACCGAGGAGAATATCGTCGAACTTATGAAGCAGGGTAACGATGCCGAGACCAAACGGGTCGGCAAAGACTACCACTGGGGCTTCAAGAAGTCCGAGGATGGTTCATGGGTTTACGACGGCAAGACCGATGTTTACGACGGTCGCACCGGCGACAAGTTCGATCAGCGCGTGATGGTCGGTCAGATCTACATGCTCAAGCTCGACCACTTGGTCGCCAACAAGATCCATGCCCGTGCGGTCGGTCCGTACTCGCTGGTCACCCAGCAGCCGCTGGGCGGCAAGGCGCAGCACGGCGGTCAGCGTTTCGGAGAAATGGAAGTGTGGGCTCTCGAAGCCTACGGTGCCGCCTACACGTTGCAGGAAATGCTCACGGTCAAGTCCGACGACGTGGCCGGTCGCGCCCGCATCTACGAGTCGATCGTCAAGGGTCAGAACGTATTGGAAGCGGGTCGCCCCGAGTCCTTTAACGTGCTGCTCAAAGAGATGCAGAGCCTCGGCTTGGACATCCGCACGGTCAAGAAGACCACAGAAAACTAATTCGAGGGAGGTTTACCTTGATTGACAATAACACTGCTTATCAGGATATGCTGGGCAAGAACCCGGCCACCGCTTTCGGCGCGGTATCGATCAACGTTGCTTCGCCCGAAGTGATCCGTTCGTGGTCGTTCGGCGAGGTCAAGAATCCGGAGACCATCAACTACCGCACGTTCAAGCCGGAAAAGGGCGGTCTCTTCTGCGAGCGCATTTTCGGCCCGACCCGCGACTGGGAATGCAACTGCGGCAAGTACAAGCGCGTCAAGCACAAGGGCATCATCTGCGACCGCTGCGGCGTCGAGGTGACTCAGGCCAAGGTGCGCCGCGAACGTATGGGGCACATCGAGCTGGCGGTGCCGGTTTCGCACATTTGGTTTTTCAAGTGTATGCCGAGCCGCATCGGTCTGATCCTTGACATGCCGGCCAAGTCGCTGGAATATGTGATCTACTACGAAAAGTATGTGGTCACCGATCCGGGCGACACCCCGCTGGTGGTCGGTCAGACCATGAGCGACATCGAGTATCGTCAGGCCCGCGAAGATTACGGCGACGCTTTTGTGGCCGACATGGGCGCGCCGGCGATCAAGACGCTGCTGGAGCGGGTCGACCTGCCCAAGCTGCGGGACGAACTTGAAGTCATGCTCGACGAGATCAAGAACAAGGCCATCCGCAAAAAGCTGGCCAAGCGTCTTCGTCTGGTCGAGGGGTTCATGATCAGCAATTCGCGGCCGGAGTGGATGATGCTGTCCATGCTGCCGGTGATCCCGCCGGATCTGCGTCCGCTGGTTCCCTTGGAGGGCGGCCGGTTCGCCACCAGCGACCTCAACGACCTCTACCGTCGCGTCATCAACCGCAACAACCGTCTCAAGAGTTTGTTGCAGCTGCGTACCCCGGAAGTCATCATCCGCAACGAGAAGCGCATGCTTCAGGAAGCGGTCGACTCGCTGCTCGACAACGGCCGTCACGGCCGCGCCGTCACCGGAGCCGGCAACCGCGCCTTGAAGAGCTTGTCTGACATGCTCAAGGGCAAGCAGGGCCGCTTCCGTCAGAACCTGCTCGGCAAGCGCGTCGATTACTCGGGCCGTTCGGTGATCGTGGTCGGTCCTGAATTGAAGATTCATCAGTGCGGTCTTCCCAAGAAGATGGCGATGATCCTCTTCGAGCCGTTCATTATCCGTCACCTCAAGGGGCGTGGGCTTGCTCACACCGTGCGCGGTGCCAAGAAGATGATCGAACGCGGCGAACCGGTGGTGTGGGATATTCTCGACGAAGTGACCAAGGGCCACCCGATCATGCTCAACCGCGCGCCGACGTTGCACCGTTTGAGTATTCAGGCGTTTGACCCGGTGCTGATCGAGGGTTCGGCCATCCGTTTGCACCCGTTGGTCTGTACGGCGTACAACGCCGACTTCGACGGCGACCAGATGGCTGTGCATGTGCCGCTGTCAAACGAGGCGCAGATGGAGACCAAGCTCCTGATGCTTTCTCCGAACAACATCTTCTCGCCGGCCAACGGCAAACCGATCGTGTCGCCCACCCAGGACATCACGCTCGGCAGCTATTACCTGACCTGCGAACCGGTCAATAAGGAAAAAGCCAAGCTGTATCGCGACTATTTTGAAGTGTTGTATGCGATGCAGTCGGGCTTCATCAAGATTCATGACGGAGTCAAGATCCCCAACCCCGACCTCGGTCGCGATACGCTGTACGGCGACAAGGCGAGCAAGTATATTCTTACTACCGCCGGGCGCTGCATTTTCAACGAGATATGGGACAAGCGTCTGGGCTTCTACAACCAGATCGCCAAGAAAAAAGACCTCGGCCGTCTGATCAGCGATTCTTATAAGATCGCCGGTCACGAAGCGACCATCAAACTTCTTGACGACCTCAAGGATATGGGCTACAAGCACGCTACGCTCGCCGGACTCTCGATTTCGGTCGCCGACCTCAAGGTGCCGGAGAAGAAGGAGTCCATCATCGAGGCGGCCCGCGCTCAGATCGACAACGTGCTCGAACAGTACAACAACGGTCTTTTGACCGAGGGCGAGCGTCACAACAAGGTCATCGATATTTGGACGCAGGCCAGCAACGCCGTCGCCAACGAGTTGTTTGTGCGGCTGGAAAGTGCCAGCCGGCGCGGCGAGATCAACCCGGTCTACGCCATGCTTGACTCCGGCGCGCGCGGCAGTAAGGATCAGATCCGTCAGCTCGCCGGTATGCGCGGGTTGATGGCGAAACCCTCCGGCGATATTATCGAACGGCCGATCATCTCGAACTTCCGTGAAGGTCTGTCGGTGCTGGAATACTTCATCTCCACCCACGGCGCGCGCAAAGGTTTGGCCGATACCGCGCTTAAGACCGCCGACTCGGGTTACATGACCCGCCGTCTGGTCGATGTGGCGCAGGATATCATCTGCCGCGAAGAAGACTGCGGCACCAGCAAGGGCGTCTGGATCAGTGCCATCGTCGAGGGCGACGAAACCATCATGCCGCTGCGCGACCGCATTGCCGGCCGCTTCAGCGCGCAGGATATCCGCGACCCGGCATATGCCGACGGCCGTTTGATCGTCAAGGCGGGCGAGGAATTCACGCCGGATGTGGTAACCACCATTGAGAAGCGCGGGATTCAGCGGGTTCTCATCCGCTCCACGCTGACCTGCGAAACCATGCATGGCGTCTGCATCAAGTGTTACGGACGCAACCTGGCCAGCGACCGTCAGGCCAAGATCGGCGACGCGCTCGGCATCATCGCCGCGCAGTCGATCGGTGAGCCTGGTACCCAGTTGACCATGCGTACGTTCCACATCGGCGGTACCGCGTCGAGCCAGTTCAAGCAGCCGGTCATCGCCTCGCGGCATGACGGTGTGCTGAAGCTCTTCAACGTGCGTACGATCAAGAACGAAAAAGGCAAGACCGTCGTCGTCAATAAGAACGGCTATGCGATCGTTTACGATCCGAAGGCGGCGGAGGCGGCGGAGAAAGCCGCCCGTGAACGCGCCCAGGTCGAGGCCGAGGCGCTCGGCACGGTGTACAACAAGGACTACGATTTCTGGTCGGACGCCCTTAAAGACGCTGAGCTTGACCGTTACGAACTCGAAGCCGGTTCGGTACTCGACAAGAACGACGGCGACACCGTCAAGACCAACGAGGTGTTCGTGCGTTGGGAGGCCAACCACGTGCCGATCATCATTGAGGAAGAGGGTGTCGTCGAGCTTCACGACTTGGTGGACGGCGTGACCATTCAGCGTCAGAAACGCGGTGGTTCCGACCAGAGCACGGTTATGGAGCACCGCGAAGACCTGCATCCGCAGATCGTCATCGTGAGCAAGGCCGACCACAGCTTCCTGGCCAACTATCCGCTGCCGGCCGGCGCGGTGTTGATGACCAAGGCGGGGGCCAAGGTCGCTCCCGGTATGGTGGTGGCCCGTGTGCCGCGCCAGTCGGCTAAAAACAAGGATATTACCGGCGGTCTGCCGCGTATTGCCGAGTTGTTTGAAGCTCGTATTCCCAAGGACGTTGCCGAGATCGCCCGTATCGACGGTTATGTTGAAGTTGACAAGATCAACCGCAACAAGCGTCAGCTTATAATCCGCGATCCGGAATCTGGCATGACCGAGGAACACAACAATATTCCGACCCACAAGCACCTAACGGTGAGCAAGGGCGACTTCGTCCGCAAAGGGCAGAAGTTGACCGAGGGGTCGGTAGTGCCGCATACGCTTCTTGAGGTCTGCGGTATTCACGAGTTGCAGCGTCACCTGGTTGACGCCATTCAGCTGGTGTACCGTGCGCAGGGCGTTGAGATCAACGACAAGCACGTTGAGATCATCATCCGGCAGATGATGCAGAAAGTGCGCATCACCGAGCCGGGCGGGTCGGACTATCTGCCGGGCGAACAGCTCGACCGTACCGAGTTTGACCGTCTCAACCGCGAGATCATCGATCGCGGCGGCAAGCCGGCGGAAGCCGAGCCGGTGCTGCTGGGTATCACCAAGGCGGCGTTGGAGACCGAGAGCTTCATTTCGGCGGCGTCGTTCCAGGATACCACCCGTATTCTGACCGAGGCGGCCACGGTGGGCAAGATCGACAATCTGAACGGCTTCAAGGAAAACGTGATCACCGGTCACTTGATCCCGGCCGGTACCGGTACCGAGAAGATGCAGTCGATCAAGCTCAAGTATCTCGGCACCGAGATCGAGCCTGAGCCCGAAGCTGTCAACGACAACGACGAGCAGTCGATCGAGTCGATTCAGGCGGCTTGGCGCGGCGGCGCGGCAGCCTCCGAAGAGGACGATATGCTGCCCGACGAGGCCAAGGAGACGCTGGTTGACGCCGATGAATTCGCCGATGAATTTGGCGACACCGGGGCGGTCGAAGGCGAAGGTGGCGAAGACGAAAATTGATCGCACTGATTGCGGTTCGGCCCGTAAAAAGCGGGTCGAACCGGTTCTTTGATGCACAAAACCGGTTATTTTTGTCATTTTTTCGGTTTGGTGTTTGAAAAAACATGCAAGAGGTGGTATTTTATTAGTCTTTGATGTGGAAAAACAAAACCGTATAAACGTGTTGAAATAGGAAAAGACAGGGATTCGTTATGCCGACAATCAATCAACTGGTGCGTTTCGGGCGCGAGGAGAAGGACAAGAAAAGCAAGTCCAAGGCCTTGACCGCCTGCCCGCAGCGTCGCGGGGTCTGCCTTCAGGTGACCACCCGTACGCCGAAGAAACCGAACTCCGCGTTGCGTAAGATCGCCCGTGTGCGTCTTACCAATGGTCAGGAAGTCACCGCCTACATCGGCGGCGAGGGACACAACCTTCAGGAACACTCGGTGGTTCTGGTCAAGGGCGGTCGTGTACGCGACCTGCCGGGCGTCCGTTACCACATCGTGCGCGGCGCGCTTGACAGTCTTGGTGTTGACAAGCGTCATCAGGGCCGCTCCAAGTACGGCGCGAAACGGCCGAAAGAGGGCGCCGCCGAAGGCAAGAAGAAATAAGCAGCATAAGGTTACGACATTATGAGAAGACGCAGAGCTGTCAAGCGGGCCTTCACTCCCGATGTTAAGTTCAACAGTGAAATGGTCGCCCGTCTGATCAATACGATCATGACCCGCGGCAAGAAGTCCACCGCCGAGAGCATTGTTTACGGCGCGCTGGACATCATCCAGACCAAGAAGCCGGACGTGGCCGCCATTGAGGTGTTCAATCAGGCTCTTGAAAACGTCAAACCGCAGTTGGAAGTCAAGAGCCGGCGTGTCGGCGGTGCCACCTATCAGGTGCCGGTCGAAGTCGAGCCCGAGCGTCAGCTTGCGTTGGCGATGCGCTGGATCACCACCTATTCGCGTTCCCGCAAGGGAAAGTCGATGGTCGAATCTCTGGCGGGCGAGTTGCTCGACGCCTTTGACAACACCGGTGCCTCGGTTAAGAAAAAAGAAGACACCTACAAGATGGCGCAGGCGAACAAGGCGTTCGCCCACTATCGCTGGTAATTTGAGAGTCACATCATGAACACCGATCAGGAAAAAGCCCCCTATCATGAGTCACCCCACCGCAAGGTGGCGTTGAAGAACACCCGTAATATCGGCATTATGGCCCATATCGACGCGGGTAAGACGACTCTCAGCGAACGCATTCTCTTCTATTGCGGCGTCAACTATAAAATTGGTGAAGTGCACGACGGCGGCGCGACCATGGACTGGATGGAGCAGGAGCGCGAGCGCGGGATTACGATCACCAGCGCGGCGACTACCGCTTATTGGAAAGGTCACCGCATCAATTTGATCGACACCCCAGGACACGTGGACTTCACGGCCGAGGTGGAGCGTTCGCTTCGCGTGCTTGACGGCGCGGTGGCGGTTTTCTGCTCGGTCGGTAAGGTGCAGCCCCAGAGCGAGACGGTTTGGCGGCAGGCGCAGAAATATCATGTGCCGATCGTTGCCATGGTCAATAAAATGGACCGTACCGGCGCGGATTTCTACGGCGTGGTGCATGAGATACACTCCAAGCTGGGTGCCAACCCGGTGGTGTTGATGATGCCGATCGGCCGTGAAGCCGATTTCCAGGGCGTGGTCGATGTGCTTGAGAACAAGGCCTATTACTTTGACGAGGAGTCGCAGGGGCTCAATATGACCGAGGCGGAAGTCCCGGCCGAGCTTCAGGCCAAGCGCGACGAGGAGTTCAAGCACTTGATCGAGTGTCTGGCCGAGGTCGATGACGAGGTTATGGAGCTTTTCCTTGAGGATAAGATTCCGGAACACGATGCCATCAAGGCGGCGATCCGCCGTGCCACGCTGGCCACCAAGATCGTGCCGGTCGCCTGCGGTACTGCGTTTAAGAACAAGGGTGTGCAGAAGCTGCTCGACATCGTGGTCGATTATCTGCCCAGCCCGCTGGATATTTGGGACATCAAGGGCACGGATCCCGCGACCGGTGAGGAAATCACCCGGCACGTCGGCGATATGCAGCCGTTTGCCGCGTTGGTGTTCAAGATCATGACCGACCCGTTTGTCGGTAAACTTTATTACTTCCGAATTTACTCGGGTATTGCTTCGCAGGGTATGAGTGTGCTCAATCCGCGCACCGGCCGCCGTGAGCGTCTGGGGCGTCTGCTTCAGATGCACGCCAACCAGCGCGAGGAGCATGAGGAGATTTTCTCCGGGGATATCGCGGCCGCGGTCGGTCTTAAGAACGTGACCACCGGCGATACGATATGCTTGGAAGATGCTCCGATCTGCCTCGAGTCGATGGTATTCCCGGAGCCGGTTATCTCCATCGCCGTCGAGCCGAAGAGTTCGAGCGACCGTGACAAGCTCTCCAAGGGGTTGATCGCGCTTTCCGATGAAGACCCGACGTTCCAAGTTCACAGCAACGAAGAAACCGGTCAGACCATCATCTCCGGTATGGGCGAGCTGCACCTTGAGATCATTATGGACCGTTTGGTCCGCGAGTTCAAGGTGGAAGCCAACACCGGTGCGCCGCAGGTTGCCTATCGTGAGGCTCTTTGCGGGTCTTCCGATTCTAACATGAAGTTCGTGCGTCAGACCGGCGGCCGCGGCCAGTACGGTCATGTGGTCATCAACCTGATCCCGGGCGAGCGCGGCAGCGGCGTCATCTTTGAAAACAAGGTGGTCGGCGGCAACGTGCCCAAGGAATATATTAAACCGATCGAGCAGGGCATCCGTGAAGCTGCCGCGGGCGGCATTCTGGCCGGTTACCCGTTGATCGACTTCAAGGTTGAGCTTATCGACGGGTCCTATCACCCGGTTGACTCCAACGAAATGGCGTTTAAGATCGCCGGATCGATGGCACTCAAGGATGCGGCCAAGAAGGCGGGCATCATGGTGCTTGAGCCGATCATGAAAGTCGAGCTTACTTCGCCCGATGAAAACATGGGCGACCTCATCGGCGACATTACCAGCCGCCGTGGTACGATCATTGAGATCAACGCCGGTGAAAACAGCTTCACCAAGGTTGACGCCAATGTGCCGCTGGCCGAGCTTTTCGGCTATGCGACGGCGATCCGTTCGCTTTCCCGCGGCCGCGCCACCTATTCGATGGAGCCGGCCCACTTTGAGCGCGTTCCGAAACAAGTTCAAGATAAAATCGTGGAGAAGAAATAATATGGCTACGGCAAAACAGCAGCGCATCCGTATCCGGCTCCAGGCTTACGAGCACCGGATTCTGGATCAGTCGGTAAACGAGATTCTCGAAACCGCCAAGCGTACCGGTTCCATGGTGGCGGGTCCGATTCCGCTTCCGACCCGGATCGAGCGTTGGACGGTCAACCGTTCACCGCACGTCGACAAGAAGTCGATGGAACAGTTCGAAATCCGCACTCACAAGCGGATGATGGATATCGTGAATCCTACCGCCAAGACGGTGGACGAGCTTAAAAAGCTCAATCTGCCGGCCGGCGTGGATATTTCGATTAAGATTGGGATCTAATTGATCCCTAGATACCAAGGTTCCCGACCGAATGGGAAT